>JAKEEX010000310.1 GCA_022616315.1 Myxococcaceae bacterium | reverse complement strand
GCGGCTGTATGACTACACGCGCTCGGGCAATCCCACGCGCGACCTTCTGGGGTGCGCCCTGGCGGAGCTCGAGGAGGGCGAGGGCGCGGTCGTCACGAGCACGGGCACCTCGGCGGTGTTGCTCGCGGTGAGTGTGCTGCGGCCGGACGACCTGCTCGTTGCACCGCACGACTGTTACGGCGGCACCTTCCGGCTGTTCACAGCGCTCGCCGAGAGGGGCCACTTCCGCGTGACGTTCGTCGACCTGACGGACGAGGCGCAGCTCGCGGAGGCGCTCGAGCAGAAGCCTGCGCTGCTCTGGGTGGAGACGCCGAGCAACCCGCTGCTGCGCATCACGGACCTGCGTGACGTCACGACGACGGCCCACCGTGTGGGGGCGCGCGTGGTGGTGGACAACACGTTCCTCTCGCCCGCGCTGCAGAAGCCCATCGCGCTCGGGGCGGACGTGGTGGTGCACTCCACCACCAAGTACATCAACGGCCACAGCGACGTGGTGGGAGGCGCCCTGGTGGCAAGGGAGGCGGCGGTGCACCAGGAGTACGCCTGGTGGGCCAACTGCCTGGGCGTCACGGGCGCGCCGTTCGACAGCTACCTGACGCTCCGCGGGCTGCGCACCCTCCACGCGCGCTTCCGTGTGCACGAGGAGAACGCACGGGCGGTGGCGGAGTTGCTGCGTGCGCACCCTGCGGTGGAGCGCGTGTTCTACCCGGGGCTGGAGGAACATCCGGGGCACGCGCTCGCTGCGTCGCAGCAGCGGGGATTCGGTGGGATGGTCAGCTTCGAGCTCCGCGGCGGAACCGAGGCCGTCCGCGCATACCTGCAGGGGCTGCGGCACTTCTCGCTGGCCGAGTCGCTCGGTGGCGTGGAGAGCCTCGTGGCGCATCCGGCGACCATGACCCACGCCTCCATGACTCCCGAAGCGCGTGCACGAGCGGGTATCCGTGACTCGCTGCTGCGGCTGTCCATCGGCATCGAAGCAGCCGAAGACCTGGTCGCGGATGTCGCCGCCGGCCTGGAGCGGGCAGAGCGCTCGACAGAGGTCCGCGCGATTCGCGCAGTTCGTTGAGCCAGTGCCGAGGTAACTCGACGGCTCCGGGCACGAACAAGCCCGCTGGAGCAATCGGGGGCGTGGACTCCAGACCCAGGCTGCGCGAGACGTCAGATGTGTCGCGCTACGAAGTGCCGGAATTTTGGAGCGCGGTGGATTGACTTGGGGCCGGTGCTGCCGGGAGCATGGTCCGCGCAGAGGCCCTCCTGGTGGGAGATCCCGCCAGGGGGCCGCTGTTCGTCGTGCTCTCCCCGCTTCCCCCCTTTGCGTTTGGAGCTCGAATGCCGTCCTGGTCCACCGTGTCGCGTGCGCTCACTGCGATGGCGCTGCTTCCCAGTCTGGCGATCGCCGCACCCAAGTCGGAGTCCGCGAAGGCCAGCCCCGTCACCTCACGGCCTTCGAAGCAATACACCATCGAGCAGTTCATGGAGACGACGTCCGTGTACGGCGCGTCCTTCTCCCCGGACGAGAAGCGGGTTCTCTTCACCTCGAACGCTACGGGTGTCGACAACGCCTTCTCTGTACCTGTTGCGGGCGGTAAGCCCACCCAGCTCACCCGCTCCACGACGGATGCCAACATCGCCGTGAGCTACTTCCCCCAGGACGCGCGCATCCTCGTCACGCGAGACCAGGGAGGCAACGAGCTGACCCACCTCTACGTCCGTACGCCGGACGGCAAGGAGCAGGACCTCACCCCGGGCGACAAGCACCGCGCGACCTTCCATGGCTGGAGCCACGATAGGTCCGCCTTCTACGTCCTCAGCAACGAGCGTGAGGGGCGCTTCATGGACCTGTACCGGTACGACACGAAGGTCTACACGCGCACGCTGCTCTACGAGAATGACGGTGGCTACGACGTCGGCGCCGTGTCCCCGGACGAGAAGTGGCTCTCCATGGACAAGCGCCGCACCACGTCCGACAGCGATGTCCATCTGTACCGTTTCGCCACGAAGGAGCTGAAGCACGTCACCCCGCACGAGGCTGCCGCGAGCTGGAAGACGGCCACCTTCGACCCGGCCTCCTCGGCGCTCTACATGCTCACCAACGACGGCTCGGAGTTCACCCGCGTGGTGCGCTACGTGCTGGCCAGCGGCAAGGTGGAGGAGGTGGAGAAGGCGGACTGGGACGTGACGTTCACGTCCTTCTCCAGGAGCGGCGCCTGGCGCGTCACCGGCATCAACGAGCACGGCCGCACTGTCATCCGCGTGCACGACGTGAAGACCGGAAAGCTGCTGGCCCTGCCGCGCTTCCCCGAGGGCACCATCACCGACGTGGTGTTTGCCCGCAGCGAGAAGCGGATGGCCTTCTACCTGGAGGGTGACCGCTCACCGAGCAACCTCTACGTCTACGACTTCGGCACGAGGAAGGCCGCGCGGCTGACGGACACGCTCAGCCCCGCAGTCGACGCGAAGGACCTGGTGGAGTCGGAGGTGGTGCGTTTCAAGTCCTTCGACGGGTTGGAGATTCCCGGCATCCTCTTCCGGCCGCAGCAGGCAACGGCGGACAACAAGCTGCCCGCGCTCGTGTGGGCCCAGGGTGGACCTGGAGACCAGACTTACAGGGGCTACAACGGGTTCATCCAGTACCTGGTCAATCACGGCAACGTGGTGCTCGGCGTGAACAACCGCGGCAGCTCCGGCTACGGCAAGACGTACTTCGCCGCGGATGACCAGAAGCACGGCCGAGAGCCGCTCAGGGACTGCGTGGAAGCGAAGAAGTACCTGGCCAGCCTCCCGTACGTGGACGGCTCCCGCATCGGCATCATTGGCGCCAGCTTCGGCGGCTACGCGGTGCTGTCCGCCCTGGCGTTCCACCCGGACGCCTTCGACGTGGGAGTGGACGTCTTCGGGCCATCGGACCTGGTGAGCCTGCTGAAGGACATTCCGCCCCACAGGGAGGCCGCCCGCGCGGCGCTCTACAAGGAGGTCGGCAACCCGGAGACGCAGGAGGAGATGCTGCGCGCGGTCTCTCCCCTGTTCCATGCGAAGAACATCCGCAAGCCGCTTCTCGTCATCCAGGGCGCCAACGACCCTCGCGTGCGGAAGTCACAGTCGGACGCAATCGTCGAGGCCGTGCAGAAGAACCAGGGGACCGTCGAGTACATCGTCCTCCCCGACGCGGGCCATGGCTTCGGAAGCAAGAAGAACGAGGCCGAGACCTCCACGCGCATTCGCGCCTTCCTGGACCGGTACCTCAAGAAGTCCCAGGCGATGAATTGAGTCAGGGCGTGACCGATCGGTTCACTCCCTCCCGCGCTCTTCGGGAGAGGTGACCACGGTCATGAGCACACCCAGCCGGGGCGTCTCCGAGGCGCCCCGGCTGTAGAGCATGGAGCATCGGGTCTCCCGAGCTCACAACCCGCCCCATAGTTCCACGACGGTCCTCAGACGTCCGTCCTCCTCATGCAGAAGGGCAACGAGTCGCCCGCGTTGGAACGCTCGCAAGGGGTCTCGAGGAGCCGGGAAGCCCTCCGGCATTCGCCACTCGCCGCTCTGAAGTTCCCCCACGGGAATCGTGCGTCCGTGCTTGAGGTCGTTGATTTCATCGCCCTTGATGACGCGGGCTGGAAGCCACGGGAGCAGCTCGCGGCCGTGGAGCCAGACGCGCTGATCCGGTCCAGGGTCGCTCCATGGGCCGATGGAGGTCCTGTGCAGCCGTGAGAGGTGTGCGCCACAGCCGAGTGCCCGCCCCATATCGCGCGCGAGGGCCCGGACGTAGAAGCCACCGCGGCAGGTGAGCTCCAGGCGGCTCCGGTGGGGAAGCTCGTGGGAGAGCCACCGCGCCTCGTGCAAGTAGACGCGCGAGGGCGGGAGCTCCACGGCCTCTCCTCGGTGGGCCTTCTTGTAGGCGGGCTCACCGCCCACCTTCTTCGCGCTGGTGGCCGGGGGAACCTGTTCGTGCCAGCCGAGGAAGGGTGTCAGCGCCGCATCGAGCCGCTCGGGCGTGAGGCCGGAGGCGTCACCCTGGAACACCACCTTGCCTTGCAGGTCCCCGTTGTCCGTCTCGGTGCCCCACACCACCTCGGCCACGTACGTCTTGGGGGCCGGGTGCAGGGAGTCCATCAACCGCGTGGCCTGCCCCACGAGCACGAGCAGCAGCCCCTCCGCGAAGGGGTCCAGCGTGCCGCCGTGGCTCACCGGAAGCTGCCGCTTGCTCAGGCCCGCGGCTTCCACCTCCTGCATGAAGGCGCGAACCAACGAGAAGCTGGTGTCGCCTACGCTCTTGTGGACCAGGTAGATGCCGGGGTGCATTGGGGCGATCATGCAACAGCTCCAGCCTGCCCCTGTCCCCAGAAAGCCATGACCCACGCCATGTCCATCCTGAAGACCTGCGCAGCACTGCTTCTCCTGGCGCCCGCCCTGTCCCAGGCCGCGGACGTGTCACCTGGCGCGAAGCGCTGGTGGTCCCACGTCGAGGTCCTCGCGAGCGACGCCATGGAGGGTCGCGAGACGGGGAGCGAGGGGTATCAGCGTGCCGCCGAGTACGTCGCGTCCAAGCTGAAAGAAGCAGGTGTGCAGCCTGGCGCGGGCGAGAGCTACTTCCAGGAAGTGGCCCTGGTGTCGCGCAGGGTGGTCCAGGAGAAGAGCCGGCTCACGCTGGTTCGCGATGGCAAGGAACTGCCCATCGCTCTCGGTGAGGACATCGTCCTGAGCGCGCGCTCGGGTCGCGCGGGGCACCATGAGGCCGGCCTCGTCTTCGTCGGGTACGGACTGTCCGTTCCGGAGGCCAACCACGACGACCTCGCCGGGCTGGATCTGAAGGGGAAGGTGGTCATCTTCATGATGGGCAACCCACCGGGTGTGCCGGGCAACCTGAGCGCCCACTTCGGCTCCACGGTGGAGCGGTGGCGCATGTACGCGCGGGCCGGCGCGTTGGGCATGTTCGGGGTGATGAACCCCCACAAGATGGAGACACCCTGGTCGCGCGTGGTGGCGGGCCAGAAGCACCCCACGATGATGCTGGCAGACCCCGCTCAACAGGAGCTCGCGAGCCTGCCCCTCTCCGGCGCCATCAACCCAGCCTCCCTGGACAAGCTGCTCGAGGGGAGCGGACACACGGCCGAAGAGCTCGTGAAGCTGTCCGATGAAGGCAAGCCGCTTCCACGCTTTTCACTCCCGGTGGCGCTGCGAGGCGAGCTGGCGCTGGAGACCGCTCCCGTCTCCTCCGTGAACGTCGTCGGGAAGATTCCCGGTGCGGACCCGAAGCTGGCCGGCGAGTCCGTGGTCCTCTCCGCGCACCTGGACCACGTGGGTGTGGGCAGCCCGGTGGACGGGGACAGCATCTACAACGGTGCGATGGACAACGCCTCCGGCATCGCCGCGATGCTCGAGGTGACCCGCACGTTCCAGCAGAAGAAGCTCCGCCCGCGCCGCTCCGTCGTCTTCGTGGCGGTCACTGGAGAGGAGAAGGGATTGCTCGGCTCGCGCCACTTCGCCGAGCGCCCGACGCAGGGGACGGGACGGATGGTGGCGAACCTGAACATGGACATGTTCCTGCCCATCACGCCGCTCACGCATGTCATCGCGTACGGGGTGGAGGAGTCCTCGCTGGCCGCGCCGCTGAAGGCCGTGGCGAAGCGCCTGGACGTCCAGGTGATGAGCGACCCGAAGCCCGAGGCGAGCGCGTTCGTGCGCAGCGACCAGTACAGCTTCATCCGCACCGGCGTGCCGGCGCTGGCCTTCAAGGTGGGCTACCGGAAGGGCTCGGCGCAGGAGAAGGCGCACAAGGAGTGGTACCAGAAGCGGTACCACGCCCCGTCGGATGACCTGGCGCAGCCGGTGGACCGCGAGGCTGCCGCGCGCTTCGTGCGGCTCCTGACCGACCTCACGCAGCGCGTGGCGGATGCCCCCGAGCGCCCGCAGTGGAACGCGGACAGCTTCTTCCGCCGCTTCCAGCGCGCGGAGGAGGCCACCGCCGCGCAGCCGGTGCCCTGAGCTCGTGGCGCTCCCGCGGAGGGGCAGCGGGCCTAAGGGCTCCAGTGAGGCTGACCTCCATGCATTGCTGGCAGTGCATGCACTGCATACGCTGCTGGCATGGCGACGCTGACCATCCGGAACCTGCCTGACGAGGTGCATGCCCAGCTCCGCGTCCGGGCAGCGAAGGCGGGGCGCAGCATGGAGGCGGAGGCGCGGTCTATCCTCGCGGCGGCGTGCGTGGGTGAGGGGCAAATGCTCGCGCCCTCGGAACTCCAGTCCTTCGTCGACGCTCTGTATGGCAGCAAGAAACCGAGTAGGGTGGCGGACGCGCTGATCCGCGATCGACGCCGCGAGCCCGGGTCAGAGTGACCGTCGTCGACCCGTCGACGCTGCTCGCCATCCTCTACCGGGAGGAAGGGCATGCGAAGGTCGGAGAGGTGCTCGCCGATTGCTGCACGCCGACGGTCAATCCTTCCGAGGTCCTCGCGCCCTTCTCCAGGCGCATTTCGACAGTGTGGTCAACGATAGCTCGAACTTCACCCGGACGTTCTTGAACCAGTACGGCTCGTTCGAAGTCCGCGAGTTATTCTTGGCGGGACCGGGCGGCCTCGTGAGGTTCGAGTCCACATGGCAGGTGGTCATTGGTGGCGCACACCGACTCACGACCAGGATCCCCTTCGGAGGCCCATAGCCATGCCCGCTGATCACATCTTCGACGTTCCGGACGAACTCGATCTGATTGAATTCTTCGGAGTGGATCCGGTCGAGCGCGCTCCTGAAGATGGCTACTGGTGCTTCGAAGTGAGTGACGAGCGCGGGATCAAGCTGCGGTTCTCGTTCAACATTTTCGAGAGATCTGTTCAGACGGAGTTGTCGGTCATGGACGCCGTTATCAACACAGTGAGCCACGAGCTTGCGGATCGGCTTCATGTGAACGGCGCTGAGCTGCGAGCAACGTTCACCAGCGCCGATTCAAGGACACTGTTGGCGGTCACAGTGACACCGGCGATCCAGGTCAGGTGGTCCACGCTGCGAAGCAGGTAGCGAACAGCACAACCTCTTGGTTCCGCCATACCCCGCTGCTCCGAGGTGAATCAGGCGAATCGAAGGCAGGTTCTGCCACGCCGCATAGCGGTTGATGGTTCTCAGGATGTGTGTGTTCACGATCGTCTGACCATCTCCGCACCAAGTGGAGGCATCAGGGAAACCCGCCCGCCCGCTCTCCTGACGAGGGGACTTGCGCCTGCTCGCCCGTTCAGTGTCTAGATCGGGCCTGTGTACGCCGAGCTGGTCTGCCGCTCCAACTTCAGCTTCCTGCAGGGCGCCAGCCATCCCGAGGAGCTGGTGGCTCGCGCGCAGGAGCTCGGGCTCGCGGCGCTGGCGCTGGCGGACATGGACGGGCTGTACGGCGCGGTGAAGGCGCACCTGGCGGCGAAGCAGGCGGGGTTGAAGTTCCTCCTCGCGAGCCAGGTGACGCTCACCGACGGGCCGCCGGTCGTGCTCTACGCGCAGGACATGCAGGGCTACGCGAACCTGTGCCGCCTGCTCTCCACGAGCCGGCTGGCGCACCCCAAGGGTGAGGCGGGCCTTCCGTGGCGCACCGTGGCGGAGCACGCGCAAGGCCTGCACGCACTGCTCCCGTTCCCGGACGAGCTGCGACGCGTGGCCCCGCTCGCAGAAGCCTTCCCCGGGCGCTTCTCCGTGGGTGTCTGCCGCACCCTGTCCGCGGGGGACGGAGCTCGGGTGGGGAGGGCCGTGGCGCTCGCGCGGGAGCTCGGGGTGCCACTGTGCGCGCACAACGACGTGCACACCCACGTGCGTGGGCGGCAGCCGCTGCAGGACGTCCTCACCTCCATCCGCCACGGCATCCCCGTGGCGCACGCGGGCACCCGCCTCTTCCCCAACGCCGAGCGCACCCTCAAGTCCCCCGCGGAGATGGCGCGCCTCTTCGCGGACCTGCCGGAGGCGCTGGAGCGGACGGTGGAGATTGCGGAGGCCTGCCACGCCTCGCTGAGCGACCTGCACTACGACTTCCCGCAGGAGCACCTGCCTCCGGGACACACTCCCGCCAGCTACCTGCGTGAGCTCACGGAAGCGGGCCTCGCCGAGCGGTACCGGACCGGCGTCCCCGAGTCCGTGCGCCAGCAGGTGACGCACGAGCTGACGCTCATCGAGCAGCTGGACTTCCCGGGCTACTTCCTGGCGCTCTGGGACGTCGTCCGCTTCGCGCGCGAGCGCGGCATCCTCTGCCAGGGGCGGGGGAGCGCGGCCAACTCGGCGGTCTGCTACGCACTGGGCATCACCGCCATCGACCCCGTGCGCATGGGCCTGCTCTTCGAGCGCTTCATCTCCATGGAGCGCCGCGAGCCGCCGGACATCGACGTGGACTTCGAGCACGAGCGGCGCGAGGAGGTGCTCCAGTACGTCTACGAGAAGCACGGCCGCCACCGCGCCGGCATGGTGTGCGTGGTCATCTGCTTCCGCCGCCGACTCGCGCTGCGCGAGGTGGGCAAGGCGATGGGACTGTCGCTGGACCAGGTGGACCGCCTCTCCCACGTGAGCGGCCCGGCCGGCGGGGCGGACATGTCTCCGGAGGCGCTCGCGGAGGCAGGGCTCGACGCGAATGACCCGGGCGTGCGGATGACGGTGGCGCTCGCGGCGCAGCTGGAGGGCACCCCCCGCCACCTGTCCATCCACGTGGGCGGCTTCGTCATCACCCAGGGACCGCTGGTGGAGGTCATCCCCGTCGAGAACGCGGCCATGGCCGGGCGCACCGTCATCCAGTGGGAGAAGGACGACATCAACGCGCTCGACGTGCTGAAGGTGGATCTGCTGGGCCTCGGGATGCTCACCATGGTGAGCAAGTGCCTGGCGCTCATCGCCGAGCACACCGGCGAGCGCCTCACCCTCGCCTCCATCCCGCCCGAGGACCGCGCCGTCTACGACATGTTGTGCGACGGGGACTCCATCGGAGTGTTCCAGATCGAGTCCCGCGCGCAGATGAGCATGCTGCCGCGCCTCAAGCCGCGGACCTTCTATGACCTCGTCATCGAGGTGGCCATCATCCGCCCGGGCCCCATCGTGGGGGACATGGTGCACCCCTACCTGCGGCGGCGCGACGGGCTGGAGACGCCCAGCTACCCCTCGCCCGAGGTGGAGGCCGTCCTGCGCAAGACGCTGGGGGTGCCGCTCTTCCAGGAGCAGGCCATGCGGCTGGCCATGGTGGTGGCGGGCTTCACCCCCGGCCAGGCGGATGCGCTGAGGCGCGCGCTGTCACACAAGCGGGCCGAGGAGCTGCTCGTCCCGTTCCGCGAGCGCTTCGTGGAAGGGAGCATGAAGCGAGGCTACACGCGCGAGTACGCGGAGACGCTCTTCCAGCAGTTCCGCGGCTTCTCGCACTACGGCTTCCCGGAGAGCCACTCGGCGTCCTTCGCGCTCATCGCCTATGCCTCGTCGTGGCTCAAGCGCTACCACCCGTCGGCCTTCGTCGCGGCGCTCCTCAACAGCCAGCCCATGGGCTTCTACGCGCCGCACACCCTCGTGGAGGACGCGCGGCGACACGGCGTGCGCGTGCGGCCGGTGGACGTGAATGCGTCGGAGTGGGACTGCACGCTGGAGGCGGACGCGGAGTCCGTCGGGGGGCTCGCGCTGCGGCTGGGCCTGCGCCTGGTGCGCGGCCTCAACGAGGAGGTGGGCAGGCGCATCGCCCGGGAGCGGGGAGCGTGCGGGCCGTTCCGCGGTGTGGGCGAACTCGCTCGCAGGGCGCGGACCCCGCGGCACGAGCTGGCGCGGCTGGCGCTCGCGGACGCGCTGCGCTCGGTGTGCGGTGGTGAGCGGCGGCGGGCGCTCTGGGACATCCAGGCGCTCGGGCCGCTCGAGGCGGACGACCTGTTCTTCGGGCTCGCCATGGACGGCACGGAGGTGGCCCTGCCGCCCATGACGATCGCCGAGCGGGTGACGGAGGACTACGGCACGGTGGGCCTGTCGCTCGAGGCGCACCCGCTCGCGCTCCTGCGGCCACGGCTGAAGCGGATGGGCGCGGTGACCGCCGAGGCGCTGGCGCGGGTGCGCGGGGGCCGGCGCGTGAGGGTGGGGGGCATGCGCATCTGCCTGCAGCGGCCACCCACGGCGAAGGGGTTCGCCTTCATCTCGCTCGAGGACGAGACGGGCATCTCGAACCTCGTGCTGACGCCGGGCGTGGTGGAGCAGTTCCGCCGCGAGGTGTACAGCGGGCTGTTCCTGGTGGGGGAGGGGACGCTCGAGCGCACGGGCAAGGTGCTCAACGTGCGGGTGCAGCGGCTGATGACCGTGGAGACGGAGGAGGCGGGGGCGGATGACCGCGCGGACGCGCACGCCTTCCGATAAAAGGAGACACACATGACGAAGCGCACGACGACCGCCCGGAAGCTGCCCCCTCCCGCCCGGCCCGAGGGTGACGCGAAGCAGGTGAACGCAGCCGCCGCTGAGGGCGGAGACGTCCCCGTGCTCGAGCCGGAGCGAGCGGTGGAGGCCCTGCGCCGAGCCGACCCGCACCTGGCGCGCGTCATCGCGCTCGGTGGCCCGTGCACGCTCGCACCCTCCACCTGGTCACCCTTCCGCGCGCTGTTCCGCTCCATCGTCCATCAGCAACTCAGCACCAAGGCGGCCACCACCATCCTCGGACGCGTGATCGCCCTCTTCCCCGGCGAGTTCCCGCATCCCCGGGAGGTGCTCGACATGCCCGACGAGAAGCTGCGGGGCGCGGGGCTCTCCGCCAACAAGCTCAGGTCCGTCCGGGACCTGTCGGAGAAGACGCTCGCCGGCGTCGTGCCGGGACGAGACACTCTCGCCCGCATGGGGGACGAAGAGGTCATCACCCACTGCACCGAGGTGCGTGGAGTGGGGCGCTGGACGGTGGAGATGATGCTCATGTTCCACCTGGGCCGGCCGGACGTGCTGCCCGTGGACGACCTCGGCGTGCGCAAGGGCGCCATGCGCGTCTACAGGCTGCGCAAGCTGCCCTCTCCCGAGAGGCTCGAGAAGCTGGCCGCCCCCTGGCGCCCCTGGCGCACCGTGGGAAGCTGGTACATGTGGCGCGCCATGGAGCTGCCGGAGGAGGCGGTGAGGCCTCCACGCGCGCGGTGAACCGCACCTCGTGCGTCACCCGAAGTTGTACGTGAAGTCCAACCACGGCACGGGGTAGGGGACGGCCAGGCCACTGCGGTCTGGCCCCCAGTTGCCCAGGAACACGCCGCCCAGGTCCACCGCGATGCGCTCGAAGATGAACCGAACGCCGAGACCGTGCGCGGTCGCAACGTATCCCGACGTGAGACTGGGAATGACCCAGTGCTCCGTCACCAGCGCCGAGTTCCTCCCCACTCGGAGGTTGCCGCTCAAGGTCATCACGAGCAGATCGTCGGGCACACCCACGCTCGCAGAAAGGTCGAACGGCTTCCCCACCGAGAGGCTCACGTGGGCGTCGGGGCCGCCCACCGTCACGGTGCCAAACGCCAGGCCGACCAGGGTTGCGTTCCCCGTGGAGGTGCCGAATCCCGGCAGCAACAGCGACTCCGCACCGACCGCGAGGTGCACGTTCGTGGCCACCGGAAGACCCGCCTTGGCCCCGAAGATGAAGTTCATCCCGCTCGTTCCGCCGAACCACGCCGGGACGATGCTCCCGACGAGGACGGAGAGGTTCTCCGTCACTCCGACCGCGAGCGCGCTGAAGAGCAGCTCCTTCTGCGAGAAGTACACCTCACCGGGCCGCAGCATCATGGCCGTGGGGCTGTAGAAGTAGCGAGTGCGATTCGGGTCCGCGCCGAAGCGCTCGCCCGTCTCGGACACCGGCACGTGCGTCTGGTCGGTCACGCTTCGAACCGAGGCGCTCGAAAGGGAGAGGACGCTTCCCCCTGCGAGCTCGAGATGCAGCCCCGACGCATCCTGTCGGAGCAGTCGGCCACGGAGCTCCTGACCGTCCTTCAGGACGACCAGGACGGCCTTGCCGGGTGTGTCACCCCCGGGAAGAGCTGTCTCCGCAGGGGCCGCACCAGACGGCACCGCCTCCTCGCGCGTCGAAGGCAGAACCGCTCCCTCGGCCCCCTCGGCGCCCTGCGCCGCGGCCTCCTGGGCGAGGACGGCGTGCGGCACGGCGAGCAAGATCAGCAGGGACAGCGAACGGATGGATTGAATGGACGGCAAGGGCCCCCCCTCGGGTCAGAGGGCCCCATCCTGCGCCATCCCGCGAAGGGCGGCCAACGCCCCTCACGTCACAGCGACGCGGGAGCGGGACGCAGGGACTCGGGCATTCCGCGGGGACGGTTGCCGAAGCGGGTGCGCACCAGGGCCCCCAGGGAGACGAGCAGGGTCGCGATCAGGAACAGCGTCCCCAGCACCGGCAGACTGAAGAGCACCATCATCAGTGCGGTGCCGAGCGCCAGCACCACCGCCTGCGTCTTGCGCCCACGCAGGACCGGAAGCCGCGTGCCCAGCTCGCTCGCGAGGGCCGTCATGCCCATGGCGATCCCCACCGGCCCCACCACGAGCATGGCCAGGACCACCGGGATGCCGATGATGGTCACGCACAGGAGGACGATGAGCGGCACCAGCGCGATGGCGCCGAGCAGCCCCGTCACGCCGCAGGCAAGGGGCTGCGCCATGATCTCATCGCCCAGCTGCTTCATGCGCGCCGGCGCGAACATGAGGAAGACGAAGCCGAGGACGAACATCAGCACGAACTGGACCAGGCGCATGCCCAACCACTCGGCCGTGCTCGTGTGCTCGTCCTCGTCGTCACGGTCGCGGGAGATGTGGAAGGCCTCCTTCGTCCCGCCCACGCGGCTGCCATCCTCGCGCGTGACCCTGCCCCCGAAGGAGGACACGTCCCCTTCCACCGACGCATCGGGGCCGAGCTCCACGTTGCCGCCGAAGGCGTGCGCGTCCCCCTCCACGTGGCCGTTGACGTACAGGTTCCCGCCCACCGTCACGGCGTCCCCCTCCACGTGGCCGTTGACGGTCATGTTCCCGCCGAACACCGCCGCGTCGTGCTCCGCGTTGCCATCCACGGTGAGGTTGCCACCGTAGACCACCACGTCCTCCACCACCTGGTCCGCCTCCACGGTGTGGTTGCTGCCGTGCACCACCACGTCGTCCGGATCATCCGTGTCGTGGAGCCGTGGCGTCTTTCCGTTCACGCGCAGCCTGGGGAGCTGGGACAGGTCCGGCAGGACGAGCGGCTTCCCGTTCACGCGGATCTGCGGAATCACGCGCTCGCCAGAGGAGTGCCCCGGGGGCTCGGGCGGCTCCGGGGGCGTCGGGGGCTCCGGAGGTGTCGGGGGCTCCGGGGGCTCGGGCGCTTCCGGAGCCTCGAGATGCTCCGCGAACCCTTCGAAATGCTTGAAGGCCTCGAAGCCATTGCGCGCGCGCAGCGTCCACAGCCCGCCTTCTTCCTTCAGCTCGAGCTCGTAGGCGCGGGCCAGGGTGCGGAGGGCCTGGGCGCCCGAGACACCTTGCAGGTGGACCTCCACCTCCGTCTCCAGCGGGCCGGTGGCCACGACGTTGATGCCGCTCTGCTTGGCGATGGCCTGCAGCGCGTCCCGAAGCGGGCCGCGGAACGAGAGCGTCACCTTTCCATCCGCGGCGGCGGCGGGCGTCTTCGAGGGCGCGGCAGCGACGGGAGCTGCGACCGCGAGCGCGGCACCGAGCAGGAGGGCGGGGAGGATTCGC
>JAKEEX010000309.1 GCA_022616315.1 Myxococcaceae bacterium | reverse complement strand
TAGGGGATCTTGATCTCGCCTGCCTGCGCGTGTGCGCCGATGAGCACGGCAAGGACACCAGCGAAGGCGAACACAGACTTCGTCATGGGGCCCCTCCTAAGCCATCAGCAGGCGGCAGGCTACCGAGCGAATTCAACCTGAACAAGGTGTGACGAGCTGCACGTGCTGGACCTCGAGCGTAGGACGCATTGGGGCCCAGTTGCGTGAAGTGCGCGGGTGGGGCGTGCGCGCGCGGGGGTAGCCAAGGCGGTGGGGTTTTGGGGCTCAGCGTGGTGGGGAAGCCGTGGGGCCTGGGTGCGGATGCACTCCTCCAGCGGTGCATGCCTCGAGGGGCGTGGCCTGGCACTCCCGGTTGGGACACAACCGGCTGCCCATGACCACACGGCTCACGGCGCGTACCGTTCGCGATTCCTCTCGATGTGCTTTTCGAACAGGGTCCAGAGGCTCAGGACGCGGATGAACCCGGCACACCCTGGACGTCGGCGCGGTGCGCGAACGTCTCCGGGGCGAGGATGGCCAGCGCGGAGGTCACCCCGAGGAGCCCGACGAGCAGGAGCACCGCAGGGTGGAAGTCGGGGCCCGCGCCCTTCACCATCGGCATGGCGAGGATGACGACGACGCCGCCGGCGTTCCCGGCGAGCATGAGCAGGCTGGTGGCGGCGCCGGCAGCGCGGGGGCCGGCGACCTGGGCGCTCATCTCGAGGAGCAGCGCGAACGCGGGCATGAAGAAGAACCCGTGCAGGGCTGCGAAGAGCAGCACGAGCCCGTAGCGGTCGCTCGAGCACAGGGGATAGAGGGTCGCCAGCGCAGCGACGGAGGAGAGGAGCAGGAAGGGCTTCCGCCGCCTGGACAGGTCCGAGAGGACGGGGATGACGACCGCCCCGACGATTCCTCCGATGATCAGCGCGCCGCCGATGAGCCCCGCCTGCTCGGAGCTCAGCCCGTGCGGGGAGAGGATCTGCTCGAGCCACGTCGTGAGGCCGTTGAACACGCCCAGTCCCAGGAACGCGAGCGACAGCAACAGACGCAAGGGGCGAAGGTCGAGGAGCGCCCGGAAGCGCGGAGCC
>JAKEEX010000308.1 GCA_022616315.1 Myxococcaceae bacterium | reverse complement strand
GGGCGCAACCGGTGTCACGGTAGCCAACCCTCTGGAAGCAGAGGTGATGTCCCGGGTGGCGGACGACGTGTTGCTCGCCTACCCACCGCTCGGGACCGCGCGCCTGGCGCGTCTCATGGCCCTGCCGTCACGCGTGCGGCTGAGCGTGGCGCTAGACTCTCACGAGGCGCTCGCCCAGCTCTCGCGTGCTGCCCGTGATGCCGGTCGCACCGTGGGCGTGCTGGTGGAGCTGGACCTCGGCATGCGCCGCGTGGGCGTGCAGACGCCGGAGGAGGCGGTGGCACTCGCACGCGCCATCCGCGAGGCCGCCAGCGTCACGTACCGCGGCATCACCTTCTACCCGGGCCACATCCGTGCACGCACCGGCGAGCAGGACTCAGCGCTCGCGTCCGTCTCCTCTGGGCTCCGCGCCTTCCTGAACGCGCTCTCCTCCGCGGGCCTGCCACCCGAGGTGGTGAGCGGCGGCTCCACCCCCACGCTGTGGCGCTCGCACGAGCTCCCGGGCCTCACGGAGATCCGCCCCGGCATCAACATCTTGAACGACCGCAATACGGCGCTCGTCGGGGCTTGCGCCTGGGAGGACGTCGCCTACTCCGTGCTCGCCACGGTGGTGAGCACCGCGGTGCCCGGGCAGGCGGTGGTGGACGCTGGCTCCAAGGCGCTCGCGAAAGAGGAGCCCGTCATGGGCTCGGGCTACGGCGTGGTGCTGGACCGGCCCGACGTCCGCGTGAAGGCGCTCTCCGAGGAACACGGCCAGCTGGACCTCTCCGGCACGGACTGGCGGCCCCGCGTCGGCGAGCGGGTGCGCATCGTGCCCAACCACGTCTGCGCGTCCGTCGCCCTCCAGGACGCGCTATGGACGCTGCGCGCAGAGGCCGTGGTGGAGCGCTGGGAGGTGGCGGCCCGGGGGTGGTGAGCCGCTATATTGGCGAGCAGCTCCGGGAGAGACAGGCGCATGGCGAGGAAGACGTTCGAGGCAGTGCTCGAGCACAGCGGCGTGCCGGGCACCTGGTCCACGGTCCGCATCCCCTTCGATGTCGAGAAGGCGTTCGGGAGCCGCGCGCGTGTCGCGGTGAAGGGCACCGTCAACGGCGCGCCCTACCAGGGCTCGGCCATGCCCATGGGCGACGGAACACACTTCCTCGTCGTGAACAAGACGCTCCAGAAGGAAGCGGGCGCCAGCGCCGGAGACACGCTCCGTGTGGTGATGGAGCCGGACACCGCACCGCGCGAGATGGAGGTCCCGGAGGACCTCGAGGCAGCGCTGAAGAAGGACACCGCAGCACGCTCCAGCTTCGAGCGCATGTCCTATTCATCCCGCAAGGAATACGTCGACTGGATTCTGGAGGCGAAGAAGGCGGAGACGCGGCAGTCTCGCATCAGCAAGGCGCTCGTCATGATTGCCGCGGGGAAGCGGCTCAAGGGGTAGCACCTCTCCCACACCGGAGGAGCACGCGTGCTCACCCTCCGACGTGCAGAGCGGACGGACGTCCCGAGGATGGCGGACGTGCACGTCCGCTCCTGGGCGGCCGGCTACGAGGGAAAG
>JAKEEX010000307.1 GCA_022616315.1 Myxococcaceae bacterium | reverse complement strand
CGCGTCTTGTCCGGAAGCTCGCCGCTCGAGTCCACCGGTTCGCCCGTGTCGACCTCCTTCGTGCGCCAGCGCCCGATGGGGTCGTAGTTCTCCAGGCCGAAGCCGATGGGGTCCATCAGCTGGTGGCAGCCTGAGCACGCGGGGTCCACGCTGTGCTGGGCCATCCGCTCGCGCACCGTCCTCGCCTGGGTGCTGGGCGCCTGCAGGCCCTCGACCGCGTCCGGCGGCGGCGGCGGCTCCTTGCACAGGAGGCGCGAGAGGACCCAGTAGCCCCGCTTGACGGGTGAGGTGCGGTCCGGGTGCGAGTTGACGGTGAGGAGCGAGCCCAGCCCGAGGAGGCCGCCGCGCTCGGCGCTTCCCGCAAGTGAGATGCGCTTCATGTCCGAGCCGCCGGGCGAGCGCATCCCGTAGTGCTGGGCCAGCCGGTCGTTCAGGTACGTGAAGTCCGCGTCCATCATGTCCCGCACGGGCCTGTCCGAGCGGAGGAACTCGCGGAAGAAGAGGTCCGCCTCCGCGCGCATCGCCTGCTTCAGGGGCTCGTCGAAGCCGGGGAACAGCTGCGGGTCCGGGTGGGCGTCCTCCACCCCACGGGTGGCGAGCCACTGGCCCGCGAAGTTCTCCACGAACGCATCCGCGCGCGGGTCTTCGAGCATCCGCAGGACCTGCCGGTCCAGCACCCCGGGCTCGTGGAGCCGGCCCGCCTCGGCCTCCGCGAGCAGCTCGTCGTCGGGCACGCTGCTCCACAGGAAGTAGGAGAGGCGGGTGGCGAGCTCCATCGCGCTCAGGCGGTGCGGCGCGAGCGAGGTGGGGTCCGTGTCCAGCTCCACGCGGTACAGGAAGTACGGGGAGAGCAGCACCGCGCGTAAGCCCAGCTTCACGCCGGTGGCGCCGTCATCGCCCCTGGAGCGCGCCAGCTGCACGAGGGTCATCATCCGCGCCACCTCGGCGTCGGTGACCGGGCGTCGCCATGCGCGGAGCATGAAGCGCCCGAGGATGCGGCGCGCGCACTCGTCTCCGCCCGCCCGGTTGGGGTCACACAGGCGCACGGCTGGCGCGTCCTCGATGGGCCGCGCCACGTCACGCGCCCACGCCTCCTCCACGAGCCTCGTCGCTGCCGCGTCGTACTTCTCCATCAGCAGTGGGCCCATGCTGAGCACGTCCGCGTTGTTGTCGAAGCCCTCGCCGGAGTGGTCATCCGCGGGGAAGGCGTCCGCGGGCAGCGAGGTGTCCCCGAGCAGGTCGCGGACCGTGTTGTTGTATTCGGCACGGTTCAGCCGGTGCAGCGTGCGGCGACCCGGGTCGTCCGGCTCCGTCTGGCAGGTGAGGCCCTGCCCGTCCCCGTTCCCGGCGCCGGGCGGAGGCGTGACGCCCTGGAGCGCCGCGTCACCTGCTCCTGTGCAACTGGCCAGAAGGAGCGCCGCGATGGCACCTGCCCCGAGCCCCCACCGCAAGGTCCCACACCCCCACATCGCCGCTCGCCCCCTTGCCCCCAAGTCGACGGCCGCCACGCCGCGACGGGTCGTAGAGAAGCGGTGGGAGCAATGCTCCTGCCACGTCCTGAAGGAGTTGGATGCGCCTCGCGGTGGACGCTCGGGTGGAACCCCGGGACAGGACAGCTTCGAGTACCCACGGGTACGTGGGAAGAGTCAGGGGTGAGAGGAGGAACGGCGTTGCCCAGCCGAGCAAAGCGCGTGTCAACGACCGTCGAGGGGACGCAGCGTCCCGTCCCTCAACCCCACCAGCACGCTGTTCCCCGCCGCGTCCACCCTCAGCTCGCCGTAGCGTGCATTGGCGAATCGGTCTGCCTTGCCCTCCTCGAAGAAGAAGGACTCCGCGCCCAGCCGCAGCTCGCCCTTGCGGAGCTTGAAGCGCAGCAGCCGCTCGCCTGGCCCCAGGGGCTCGTCCTCCCGGTACGGGCGCGTCTCCTGCGCGACTCCCCGAGCGTCCAGCCGGAGGACCAGGCGCCCCTGGCGCGGCCAGGCCCCACGCTCGCTTGGCTGCGCCTGCGCGAGGCGGTAGCGCAGCACCATGTAGTCGCCCTGCATCAACGAGCGCGGGTCGCGCGGCCCGAGCTCCAGCAGCACCGGCGTCCCGGTGGCCAGGATGTGCTCCTTGGCCAGGATGCTGCCGTTGACGCCGAGGAGCACCACCGCGAGGCCCAGCCAGAGGACGTGCGCGTGCCTCACGGGTTCACCTCCATGGCCGGTGCGGGCGTCGCGGCGCGAGACAAGCGTGCCACCGCTGCGCGCGCGAGGAGCAACACCGCACCGCTCCCGATGAGCACCCCGGACTTCGCGAGCAGGGTGAGCGTGAGCTGGTAGTAGAAGGCCGTCCCGAAGACGAGGACGAAGGAGACGGCGAGGCCGAACAGCAGGGCATCGCGTCTGTGGAAGGCGAGTCCCAGGACGCCCAGCGCGCCGAGCAGCCCGGGCGCGCGCAGCGTGAGCGCGGCCAGCAGGACGAGCGCGCCCCGCAGGACCCAGAGCTTGCGGGCGGAGGTGTCCACGGGCTGTTCGGCCGCCATGGCGCGGCTGCTCGCGAGCGCCACCGCGGCGAGCCCCACGGTCGCGAGTGGACCCAGGGGCGGAAGCGCCTCGCCCGCGCGCGGCTCGAGCGCGAGGCCTACCACGAGCAGGGCGAAGAGCGACGCGGCGAGGCCGAGAATGGACGGGCCCACCCAGGAGTGGAACCTCCCGGCCTCGAGGCGCGGACGCAGGTGCACGAGCACGTGGAGCCCCGCAGCGAGCGCCACGGCCAGGATGTCCAGCGTCCAGAGCTTGGCATGCTCGTGGAGCAGCACGCTCAACCCCGCCGCCACCGCCGCGGTGGAGAGGAAGCGGTGGACGCGGTCGGGATACGCGACGAGGAGCGCTGTCTCGAGCACCACCGCCGTTCCCGCGGCCACCGTTGCGTGTGCGGTGTCCACGAGCCCACCCGCGCCTCCGATGACGAGCAGCTCCCCGGCCACGCTGACGGTGAGCGCCCCTGGCCCGACGAGGTCGCCCCGTCCCAGCCGGCGCACGACGAGCGCGCCCCCCACGAGGATGGCACCGAGCACGAGCGCGCCTTCCGCGCTCCGGACGAGCTCGAGGGCGAAGAGGAAGCCGAGCAGGAACCCGACAGCGATGACGCTGCCCAGGGCGACGAGGAGGCGTACGAACCACGGGGCGCTCTCGCGGTCCGTCGCCGCTGCCGCCTCGAGTGCCAGGTGTGCCGCTTCGAGGCGGGTGGGCTCGTGCGGAACTGCTCCTTCTGTTGCCAGCTCCGCGAGCACCTCACGCACCGTGGGTCCGAGGGGCGTGCTCATGCGTCCTCCCCGGGCCGCTTCCGCGCCTGGGCGCGCAGCCACCGCGCGGCGAGCGTCAGCTGTGCGACGAGCGCGACTGCGACCACCAGGAAACCCGCGGGCGAGGAGCCCCCGTCCCACAGCCCCCATTCGTTCCGGGCGAAGACCCACCTGCCAATCAGCGCAGTGACGAGCGCCACGGCGAGGGCGACCGACGCAGCCAGGAGGAAAAGCTCGAGCCGCTTCCCCCGCAGGGTTGAAAGCGGACCGATGACCAGCCCAACCGCCACGACGAGGGACGTCACCGAAGCGGTCGTCGCCTCGCCGGGTGCAGCGACGGTGAGCAGGGCGAGCGGTGCGGCCCAGCTCGCTGCTGCGAGCATCAGCACGCGCGGAAGCCAGCGCCCCTTCAGCCACGCGACCCCGCGTCGGGACAGGGTCTCCACGACGAGCCATGCGGAAGCGTCCAGCAACGCGAGCAGGGGGAAAGGCCATCCATCCTCGAAGAAGGCGCCTTCGCCGACCTGCTCCCAGTACAGGGTGAGCCCCACGTTGACGAGCGCGAGGAGCAGGAGCCACAGGGGCTGACTGCGAGAGAGGAGGACCCAGGGAAGGATGAGCGCGGCCCACCCTGCGAACAGCTCCCACGCGTCCGCGCCCGTCTGGTACGCCTGCCCGTACACGGCGAGGAGCGGCCCCACGAGCCCCGCGGCGACGGTGAGGCAGGCCTGCCCCGAGGCACGCGGCCACAGCCGCCACGCCCCCGCAACCGCACCGACGAGCGCCGCCTGGAGGAGCGCGAGCTTCCCGAAGCGGCCGAGCTCTGCCCAGTTGGCGGCGAAGAAGAAGACGACGCCCGAGAGCACCAGGAGCACACCCGAGCTCAGGAGCGTTGCCTTGATGAAGGTGGCCCACGCCGAGGCCGACGGAGAGCCCAGCGCCACCTCGAAGGCAGCGCGTGTGGCGGACGGAGAGAGCACACCGGCGTCGCGCAGCGCACGCAGGCGCTCGGGCGTCGCCCGGGAGTCCAGAAGCTCGGAGTTCACAGCTCCGACACTACTCCACCTCCTCCGTCTCCGCCCCCTCCGAGAGCTCCAGCAGCACGTCGAGCGCCTCGGCCTCGTCGAGCCGCTCGAGGAGCTCCAGGTTCTCCACCACCTCGCGGTCCTCCTCCGAGAGTCGCGCCGCCTCCTTCCCGGACGTCGGCGCCGGTGCCTGCCCCGCGGCGTGAGCCTCCGGACGAATCATCAGGACTCCACCGAGGAGGAACGGCGCGAGACACCGCACCGCGACCCACCTCACCGGCGGTTCCTCAGACGCATGCGCTCGCGCAGGAGCTCCCGCTGCTCGGGGGTCATCTGCCGCCAGCGCCGCAGGTTCTCCAGCATCTGCTCGCGCCGCTCGGGGTGGGCGTCGAGGTACTCGCGCATGCGCTTGCGCAGCTCCTGGCGGCGCTCGCGGTCCAGCGTGCGGAACTCGCGCACCCGCTCGCGCACCAGCTGCTTCTCCTCGGGCGTCAGGCGCTGGAAGGCGCCGAGGTTCTCACGCGCCCGTGCCCGCTCCTCGGGAGACATGGCCCTCAGCCGCGCGAGGTTGCCACGGATGCGCGCCCGCTCCTCGGGAGGCAGCTTCTTGAACTCGCGAAGCCGCTGGCGGAGGAGCTCCTTCTGCTCGGGCGTCATCCGCTCGAAGCGCGCGGCGGCGCTCTCCTCCACGGCCGCCTCTTCCGTGGCCGTGTCCCCGGTGGCCCCGAGCCCGCGCGCAGGCGCCACCATCACGAGCGCCACGAGCGCCCACGCAACCCATCGCGTCATTGCTGCACCTCCAGCTCGTGGAGCTCGGCGACGAGCTCCAGGTCCTCGACGCTCGTGAGCCCCGCGACGTCGTAGTCCTCGGCCACCTCGAGCGCCAGGGCCAGCTCGAGCTGGGGCGCGTCCAGCTCCCCCTCGGGCGTCTGCGTCCGCAGCGCGACGGCCGCCACACCCGCCGCCGCCGCAACGCCCAGCGCCGGCACCCACACGCGCGGCCGCAGCCATCCGTCCACGCGCTCGCGCCAGGTGGGAGCCTCCACCGCTGCCAGCACGGAGCGGCGCAGCGCCGGGCTCGCGGGGGGCACGTCCGGAAGCGAGGCGAGGCGCACCACCGCTCCGCGCAGCAGCCGCTCCGTGGCGGTGCAGGCCGCGCAACCCCCGAGGTGGCGCGCCACCTCCGCCGCGCGGAGCTCCGGGAGCTCCCCATCCACGAAGGCAGTCAGGTCCTCTTCGTACGCACAGCTCATGCCCTGCTCCTCGCGGGCAAGGTGCCCGCCTGCAGCTCCGCCACGGCCTTCGCCACGGCGAGGGTGGCGCGGTGGATGAGGCTCTTGACGGCCGCCTCGCTCGCCTCCAGCGCGTCCGCGATGTCCCGGTACGCCATGCCCTCGAAGCGGGCCATGCAGAAGGCCGCCCGCTCGCGCTCGCTCATCCCGGCCAGCGCCGCCTGCACCGCTCTCTCGAGCTCCCGTCCGGCCATCGCCTCGTCGGGGCGGGCCCCGCCCACGTCCTCGGGCTCCGTCGCTGGCATCCCGTCCTCCGCGGGGCGCTCCGCCACGGTGTGCTCCACGCGGTACTCCCCCCGGCGCACCTCGTTGAGGCAGTGGTTGGCGGCCACCCGGAAGAGAAACGTCTTGAACTTCGCCGTGGGCCGATAGGCCCGTGCGCTGCGGAACAGCTTGATGAAGACGTCCTGGGCGAGCTCCTCGGCCCTCGCCCTGTCCCCGACGAACCGCATGCAGAAGCGCACGACGCGCGCCTGGTGCCGGTCGAAGAGGGAGGCGAAGGCCGCCCTGTCCCCGCCGGCCACCCGGAGCATCGCCTGTGCGTCCACGTCCACATCCACGGTGCACTCCAACCCGCGCCGGCCGGAGAAGTTGCGGGCGCGTCTTTTTTCCCTCCCCGCGGGGAGCCTACAGTGGCGCCCGTGGCCGTCCGAACGCAGAGCGCCTCCGCACCCCCGGCCGGGGACGCCTGGGAGCCCACCCGGCTTCCGTCCGTCGCGGCGGGGGAGGGCGCTGACCCGCCCACGCTGGCGCCATCGCAGGTCCCCCCGGTCTCCGAGCTCGCGCGCCTCCTGGAGCTGGCGCGAGGGGTGACGGGCCGCACCCAGCGCGACGCGGTGGACACCCTCCATGCTGCCCTGGCGCTCGCCCCACAGGAGGAGGACGCCCGCCGGGCGCTGGCGGACTTCCTGCTCGGGGCCCTGGCCTCGGGGCAGCTCGGCGGCCTGAGGGACACCTCGGGCCGGACGAGCAGGGCCATTGCGGCCGCCGCCCTCCTGGAGCTGGGCTACCCCTATGCCCTGGAGCTGGCCCCCGAGGACCTCGAGCACCTGCGCGCCGAGGAGCGGCCCCGGGGACGCACCACCACCCTCGCGCTCGTGCTGGTGGGGGTGGCCACCCTCCTGGGGCTCTGGAGCGCCGAGCCGGGCCACCTCGGCTGGGTCCTCCTCGAGGCGCTGCTCGCCGGGATGGGGGTGGACGCCTACGCCAGCGCCGCCGGCGAGGAGGGGCGTCGCGCGCAGGGACGCGTCCTGGTGGCCGCGGCGGCGTCCATCAGCGCGGTGGGGGCCTTCTTCGACCCGGGGCTCCTCGTCCCGCTCCTGGGACCGGTTTCGGCCGCCCTGCTCCTCGACAGGCGGCCCTGACGAAACCACACCCCCCGATGTCAGACCGGTGGACTAGGGTCTCCACATCGCGTACTAAACGCGAGTTCAGGTGGGCCGGGGTGGCCCGCCGATGCACGAGCGAGGAAACACGAGATGGCACTGAATCCGGAGAAGGAAAAGGCAATCGAGCTGGCGTTGAGCGCGGTGGAGCGCCAGTTCGGCAAGGGCAGCATCATGCGGCTCGGCAACGACGAGCCCATGGCGCGCGACATCCAGGCGATCTCGACCGGGTCCATCTCGCTCGACATCGCGCTCGGCGTGGGTGGAGTCCCCCGGGGCCGCATCGTCGAGATCTTCGGACCGGAGTCCTCCGGCAAGACGACGCTCTGTCTCCACGTGGTGGCGGAGGCCCAGAAGCGCGGGGGCGTGGCGGGCTACATCGACGCCGAGCACGCGCTGGACGTGGGCTACGCCCGCAAGCTGGGCGTGCGCACGGATGACCTGCTGCTGAGCCAGCCGGACACCGGTGAGCAGGCGCTGGAGATCGCGGAGATGCTGGTGCGCTCGGGCGCCATCGACGTGCTGGTGGTGGACTCGGTGGCCGCGCTGGTTCCCAAGGCCGAGCTCGAGGGCGAGATGGGCGACGCGCACATGGGCGTCCAGGCCCGCCTGATGAGCCAGGCGCTGCGCAAGCTCACGGGCACCATCGCCAAGAGCCAGACGACGGTCATCTTCATCAACCAGATCCGCATGAAGATTGGCGTGATGTTCGGCAACCCGGAGACCACCACGGGCGGCAACGCGCTCAAGTTCTACGCCAGCCAGCGCATGGACATCCGGCGCATCGGGGCCATCAAGAACGGCGAGACGGTGGTGGGCAGCCGCACGCGCGTGAAGGTGGTGAAGAACAAGGTGGCGCCTCCGTTCAAGGAGGTCGAGTTCGACATCATGTACGGCACCGGCATCAGCCGCGAAGGAGACCTGGTCGACCTGGCGTCGACCGAGGGCATCGTGGAGAAGAGCGGCAGCTGGTTCTCCTTCAAGGGGGAGCGCATCGGCCAGGGCCGGGAGAACGCCAAGGACTACCTGCGGGAGCATCCGGAGGTGGCCCGGGAGGTCGAGCAGCTGGTGCTGCAGAAGTTCGGCGTGGCGAAGCCGGACGCGGCGCCGCCCCTCGCGGTGGTCGAGGAGCCCGCGGGTGAGGAGAAGCGCGCCCGCAAGGCCAAGCAGTCCGCGTAGCTCGAGGAGTCCCGGGTCGCTCGGGAGTCCGTGCGGCGCGGCCCACATCCCCCTCCCCCCGGGAGCAACGTCCCCTCTCCCCCTGGGAGAGGGGCAGGGTGAGGGGAAGCGGGCAGCGTCCGTGCAACCATCCTCCACCGTGGCACTCCGGACGTGCCCACGGGGACCGCCCACGGTATATGCGGGCCGCCCCCGTCCCACGTCCCGGGTCCCGCGATGACGCAAGACACCCCCGCCGCCGCCTCCCCACGCTTCCGCCGCTACGCATGGGGAACGCTCCTCTTCACCCTGGGCGTGGTGGCGTGGGGCGCATTCGTGCGCGCCACGAAGAGCGGTGCGGGTTGCGGGGATGACTGGCCGCACTGCAACGGCCACCCCATCCCGCTCGAGCCCACCGCGAAGACGTTGGTGGAGTACCTCCACCGGCTCACCAGCGGGGTGGACCTGCTCCTGTGCGTGGGGCTCCTCGTGTGGGCGGTGCGGACGCTGCCGCGGCGGCACCCCGCGCGCACGGCGTCATGGGTGACGCTCGCCTTCATGCTGTCCGAGGCGGCGGTCGGTGCGGCGCTCGTGAAGTTCCGGCTGGTGGTGGACGACGACTCGCTCGCACGCGCGGTGGTGATGTGCATCCACCTCGTCAACACGTTCGGCCTCCTGGGGGCTCTCGCGCTCACCGCGTGGTGGGCGGAGGGGCGCGCGCGTGTCGCGCTTCGGAGCCAGGGTCTCGCGGGTGCGCTGCTCGCGGGCGGGCTCCTCGGGATTCTCCTCCTCGGCGTGACGGGCGCGCTCACGGCCCTGGGGGACACCCTCTTCCCCGCCCAGAGCTTGCGGCATGGCCTCGCGCAGGACTTCGCCGAGGACGCCCACGCACTCCTCCAGCTGAGGGTGTTGCACCCCGTCCTCGCGATTGTCGTGGGTGTCTACCTCGTTGTGTCCGGGCGCATGCTGGCGGCGTCCCGGCCGTCCCCGTCGGTCCAGCGCGCATCCACGGCCCTCGCGGCCCTCTTCGGCGTCCAGCTCCTGGCGGGCGTGGTGAACCTCGTCCTGCTCGCGCCCGTGTGGATGCAGCTCCTCCACCTCCTGCTCGCGGACGCCGTGTGGCTCGCGTTCCTCTTCCTGGGAGCGGCCTGTCTGGCGGTGGACGCGCCGCGGCGTGGGGTGCTCGACGCGGGCGCGACGGGCCAGCCGACACTGTCGTGATGAGCACCCTCGAGGGGTGCTCACTGTCCCGAAGAGCGCTCTCAAGGGGGGGCCCCCTGTCGCCGCGAGCACCTGGCGGCGTGCCCCGTGCTGACGCACGGCGCCACCCTGGTGGGGATTTCCGCGACTGCTCCCTCCAGGCAGCCGGGCTTCGCGCTCGTCCCGGAGCGGGTGGCGGTCCGAGCGCGCGTGCGTTAAAGGAGCCGCGCGTCGCGGCCCGCTGCTGCTCCCTTCCCCGTGGGCGACGCTCTGCGATGGTGCTCGGAAAGGCAGGCTGGCTCGCGACCCTCCTCGAAGGAGCGGTGCGCTCGCACGTCCCTCCCGTGCCTCCACCCGGAGCCTCGGGCCTCACGTCCGGACGCGCCCGCGCACGGGCCTACGTCGGTCACCTCCTGCGTGAGAGCGGCCTCCTGTACGGAACGCCCGCAACGCCCGCGCAGTCGCACGACGTGGAAGGCCAGCCGCCCGAGGACGCGCTCTTCCTCGCGGTGATGGGCACCTTCGCGCGCATCGCCCTGGACGTGGCGCACCTGATGGGCGCGGCGGACGGCCCGAGGCGTGAGCAGCTGCTGCTCCTCTTCGCCAGCCTCTCGGGCCGGGTCCAGGACGCGGAGGCCCTCGACGCGCACCTGCGTGCACGTCCAGGCACTCCCGCCCCGAGGCGCCTGTGGGCGCACGTGGAGGATGCGCTGGAGAAGCGCGCGGTGTCGCTCGGTGGGGACCCGGTCTTCGGCCTCGTGCTGCACAATGGCGCGGTGTACGCGGACGCGCAGCTGTGGGGCCGCCAGGCGCTGGACTACTTCGCGCGCGGTCACTTCCAGACAGCCGGAGCCGCCCGGCGCGCCTACCACTCCGCGCGGGAGAAGGCGCTCCTGGCGGAGGTGCTCACCGCGCTGGCCTGCGTGGAGAGGACGCCCTCGTACGCGACTCGCCGCGCCATCCGGCAGCAGGTGGAGGACCTCCGGCTGCCATCTCCTCTGGACGCGGAGCTGAAGGCGGCGGTCAGCCGGGCCTTCGCGCGCCGCAGGCCGGTGGCGGACATCGTGCGGCAGGTGCGGAGCGCCCCCATGCGCCGGCTCGTGCTCGAGCAGGCGCTCCTCGCCTCGCTGGTGGATGGACGCCGCTCCCTCAGCGAGCTGGCCTTCCTCCGGGAGCTCGCCGCCGCACTGCGGGTACCGCCAGGCGAGGTGGAGCGCATCGAGCTCGAGGTGGCGGAGTTCTACGTGCAGAACCGACACGTGGTGGACGTCTTCACGATCGGCGACGCCGCGGGCGTGCTGGGCGATGAGCGCGTGGGCGTCATCCACGACGCGCTGAAGAAGAACTTCCACCGGCTGATGCAGGAGGTGCGCGAGACGGGGGACCTGTCCGTCCTGCTGGCGCGCGCGGCGCGGGGCCACTCCCTCACCCCCGGGGAGCGGCGCCGCATGCGCGAGCAGCTGCTCGACGTGGCCCGCGTCATCCCCGCACTGGCCATCTTCGCGGCGCCGGGCGGCCTCTTCCTGCTCATCGCCCTCACCAAGCTGCTCGGCATCAACCTCCTTCCGAGCGCGTTCCGCGACGAGGAGCCGGAGGTCGACGCGAGGCCCACCGGGAGCTGAGCCACCTTCCCCTCTCCCCCTGGGAGAGGG
>JAKEEX010000306.1 GCA_022616315.1 Myxococcaceae bacterium | reverse complement strand
CTCAGCGCGTGCCAGGCGAGCGAGGCGCACTTCACCCGCGTGGGAAAGCGGCGCACGCCCGACAGCACCGCGAGCTTCCCGAGCACCTCGGGGTCCGCAGCCTCCGGCCCCTCCGTCACCAGGCGATGCACCTCGCGGAAGAGGTGCTCGGCTTCGTCGCGCGTACGCCCCTCCACCGCCTGCGCCATCAGGGAGGCCGAGGCGCGCGAGATGGCGCACCCCTCGCCCGTGAAGGCCAGCGCCCGCACCCTGTCCCCTTCCATGCGCATCGTCAGCGTGAGCCGGTCCCCACACAGTGGGTTGATGCCCTCGGCGCGACGGTTGGCATCCGGGACCACGCCGAAGTGCCGCGGTCTCCTCCCGTGGTCGAGGATGACCTCCTGGTAGAGCTCCTCCAGCGCGCCGCTCATCCCATCACCTCCCGCACCCGGTGGAGCCCCTCCACCAGCGCATCCACTTCCGCACGCGTGTTGTAGAGCGCAAAGGAGGCACGCACGCTCGCCCCGACGTGCAGGCGCGCCAGCAAGGGCTGCGCACAGTGGTGCCCGGTGCGCACTGCGATTCCGAGTCCATCGAGCACGGTTCCGACGTCGTGGGCGTGGATGTGCTCGAGGACGAAGGGAAGAGCCGCGGTGCGCTCGGGGGGAGCACCCAGCAACTTGAGGCCCGGCACCTCGCGCAGCCTCGTCAATCCGTAGGCGAGCAGCGCTGCGTCGTGCGCGGCAATGGCGTCGCGCCCCACCGACTCCACGTAGTCCACCGCCGCCCCCAGCCCGATGGCCCCTGCGATGTCCGGCGTCCCCGCCTCCAGCCTGTAGGGCAGGCGGTTGTAGACGGTGTGCTCGAAGGTGACGGAGAGAATCATGTCCCCGCCGCCCTGCCATGGCGGCAGCCGCTCGAGCCAGTCGCGTCGACCGTAGAGAATGCCAATCCCCGTGGGCCCGAAGAGCTTGTGTCCGGAGAAGGCGTAGAAGTCGCAACCGAGCGACTGCACGTCCACCGGCAGGTGGGGCACCGCCTGCGCCCCATCCACCAGCACCGGCACGCCGCGCGCGTGCGCCCGCCGCACCACCTCCGCCACAGGGTTGACGGTGCCCAGCGCATTGGAGACGTGCGTGAGCGCCACGAGGCGCGTGCGCGCGGACAGGCGTGCGTCCAGCGCCTCCAGGTCCAGCGCTCCCGCGTCGTCCACCGGCGCCACCACCAGGCGCGCGCGGTTGCGCTCGCAGAGCAGCTGCCAGGGGACGATGTTGGAGTGGTGCTCCATCT
>JAKEEX010000305.1 GCA_022616315.1 Myxococcaceae bacterium | reverse complement strand
GCCCTCGCGCTCCAGGAGCTTCCTGAAGGCGCTCCGCCCGCGCCAGGAGTAGTACTGCGGCCCCTGGTCGGTCAGCACCTCCTCGGGCTTGCCGAAGCGCGCGATGCCGTCCAAGAGGCACTCCTGCACCATCTCCGTCTTCGCGTGCGTGCACAGGGACCACGACACGACGTAGCGGCTCCGGTCGTCGAGGAAGACCACCAGGTACACCCGCACGCTGTGCCGCGCGAGCACGTAGATCGTGATGTCGCTCTGCCACAGCTGCATCGGCCGCGCGCGCTCGAAGCGCCGCACCTTGAGCTGCCGCCGGCGCCTTGGCCTGGGCGCCTCGGGCGCCCCCGTCAGGCCGCGCTCGACCAGCGCGCTCCTGACCGTGCCCGCCGAGACGCGCACGCCGCGGAAGCGCAAGAGCCAGTCCCGCACCTTGCGCAGCCCGAAGGAGGGGTAGCGCCGCTTGGTCTGTGCGATCTCCTCGCGCACGCCCTCGGGGATCGTGCGCGGGCGCCCGGGGCCGCCCTGCGGGCGCGGCTCCAGGCCCTTGGCGCCCTGCTCCGCGTAGCGCCTGGTCCAGGCCGCCAGCGTGTGCGCCGAGATGCCCCACAGCGCCGCAAACTCCGCCTGCGTCCGACCCGAGCGCGCGAAGGCTTCCACCGCCGCGCGCTTCTGCTCGGGCGTGCTGCGCGTGCTCTTGGCCGGCGGCGGACTCGCCGAGCCCAGCACCACCGTGCGCGACAGCCAAGCGTGCAGCGTCGTCGGGCTCAGGTCGCGCTCTCCGCAGAACGCCTCCACCTCCTGCCCCGACGCGTGATACGCCTCGATCAGCTCGTGCCGCTCCGCCAGGCTGAACCGACGCCGGCCCGCGCTGTCGCGCTTCCAGATTCGCGCCGCTTCGCGGCGCTCGCTCCGCCCTCCCGGGAGGCCCTCCACCTCTCCGTTTCTCTCTTGGTTGGGAGACCCAGAGGGCCTTCCCTCAGCTCCTGTCACCTCGCTCATCGTCGCTCTCCTGCCGGAATGCACCGGTGCTGAGAGGACGGACTGCCGCTCCTGCTAGGTCTCTAGGAATCGGAAGGACATTTCGTTCACGGCACATCCACGTCTTCGCCGAGACAGTGGACCTGCGCGAGCTGATGGACTTCTGGATGGCCACGAAGAACCTGAGCCTCCAGTTCGAGGAGGGAGCGCTCCAG
>JAKEEX010000304.1 GCA_022616315.1 Myxococcaceae bacterium | reverse complement strand
CGTGTCCTACGCCGCGCAGCACGCGCCCCCCCGCATCACGCTGGACAACCTCCCCGCGGACGGCGCGGTGGTGGCGGATGGGGAGCGCTTCACCCTCTCGGGCTCCGTGAGCGACCCCGAGGGGCTCCTGGACATGTACGTCCTGGTGAACGACCAGAAGGTCTTCTTCAAGACCGTGGATCCGAAGAGCGGGGACGCGAAGAGCCTGCGCTTCACCGCGGACTTCCCGCTGAAGGAGGGCAACAACAACGTGCTCGTGGTGGCGCGGGAGTCCACGGACTTCGGCAACCGGCGCACCCTCATCGTCCGCCGGCGCCCCGCGGCGCTCGCCCAGAAGCTCCTGGCCGCTCCGCCGGTTGCCCCCCAGCGGGGCAAGCAGCAGTAGCCAGACGTCGCACACGGACGCCTCGAGAGCTCCACGCCGGCACCGCTTCCGCCCCTCAGGAAGCCGTGCCGGCGTTTCGTTGGCCCCCTCCCCGCACGCTGAGGTAGCGTGCCCGGCGCAACGAGTCACTGCGGGAGGACACGAGGGATGCGGACGCTGACGAAGCTGCTCTTGACGGCGCTCGTGCTGGTGGGGACGACGGCGCTCGCCGGTCCGAACGACCTGGTGCTCGAGGGCCTGGGCGACCCGAGCACGGACCCCGCAGCGCATGCACGCTTCCGCATCCTCTCCCGGGAGCTGGGCGCCGCCCTGAGCTCGACGAACCTCATGCCGGCTGAGACGCTCGGGCACTCGGCCTTCGCCGCGGCGCTCGAGCTGTCCGTGCTGTCGCTCGACACACGCTCCAGCGCGGATGGCTTCCGCTATCCCACCCGCTTCGATCCTGGGGACAACCCCGGGCTCGGCGGCCCGCTGCTCTTGCCGTCCGTGCACGTCCGCAAGGGGCTGCCGTTCTCGCTGGAGCTGGGCGGCCGTATCGGCTGGGTGGACCGCAGCCGCATGTTCGCGGCCACGGCCGAGCTGAAGTGGGCCGTCACCGAGGGCTTCGCCCACCTGCCGGACGTCGCGGTGCGCGGCTACGCCACGCGGCTCTTCAACGCGCGCGACCTCTCGCTCGTCACCGGCGGCCTGGACTTCGGTGTGAGCAAGCAGTTCCCCATCGGCGGGATGGCCACGCTCACGCCCTACGGTGGCTGGAACCCCGGCTTCACGGGCGCCAGCAGCGGGCGCCTGTTCTTCGCCGGGCGGGACCTGCCTGCTGGAGTCGAAGAGGGTACGGTCGAGGCGCTCCTGGCGAAGACGGACCCGTACAGCGACGTGCGCTTCCTGGAGAACATGCACCACCGCTTCTACGGTGGTCTGCGCTTCATCAGCGGCTCCATCCAGCTGGGCGCGGAGGTGTCCTTCTCCAGCATCCCCGGCTTCGAGGACGACGCGGGGCAGCAGCACGATGCGCCCCCGCTGCTCGGCTTCAACACCATGCTGGGGCTGGACTTCTAGCCCTCCAGGGCCGCTCGCAGGGCTCGCGGGCGGTTGGTGATGCACATGTCCACGCCGAGCGCGCGGAGCTCCTTCGCGCGCAGGGGCTCGTCCACCGTCCACACTGCCACCCGCCAGCCGCGGGCATGCCAGCGGTCGACGCGTGCCGGCGTGACGGCCTCGTGGAACGGGTGCACGGAGTAGCTCGCGCACAGGGGCGTGAGGAGCGCGTCCTGGAGGAGGAAGGGGCGGTCCGGGTCCAGCAGGAAGCCACGTCGCACCTCGGGGGCGGCCGCGCCGAGCCGCATCAGGCAGACGGGGTTGAAGCTGGAGACGACGACACGTCCCTCGAGCCGCCGAGCGCGCACCAGCCGGGCCACCTTCTCCGAGAGCCCGCGGTCCTCCACCCGATCGCACTTCAGCTCGATGTTGACGAGGAACCGGGAGGGCAGGAGCTCCAGCACCTCCTCTAGGCGCGGGATGCGCGCGGGGGGAAAGCCGAGGCGGGTGCCCACATCCAGGCGCGCGAGCGCCTCGTACGGGGTGCGCCCCACCTCCCAGCCCACCCCGGCGAGACGGTCCAGCTTCTCGTCGTGGCACACCACGAGCTCCCCCGAGCCGCACACCATGACGTCCAGCTCCACGCCGTCCGCGCGCTGGGAGATGGCCTCCTCGAAGGCCGGGAGCGTGTTCTCGGGAGCATCCGCGCTGGCACCGCGGTGAGCGAGCAGGAGCACGAGGGCCTCTTCTGGCGCTCTCTCTGGGATTGCGTCAAGCGCGTGCGTCCAGCTTGCCCAAAACCCCGCCGTGCTCCATGGTGCCGCGCACGCATATGGGCCTCGGACTCGGCGAAGTCATCGTGCTGGTCTGCATCCTCGTCTTCATCCTCTCGGCGTCCCAGCTCAGCCGGCTGGGCAATGCCCTGGGAAAGTTCGTCTATTCCTTCCGCAAGGCGGCGAAGGGCGAGGATTTCGTGGATGTGAAGCCCCTGCCTCCGTCCGAGCGACGCCGGCACGGGAGGCTTCCGGAGGCGGAGCGCGCGGACGAGACGCGGCGCTGAAGGATGCCGCCTCGGGCGGGAGGCCGATCCCGATGATCGTGGTCGTGGACGTGGTCGAGGCCGTGTCACACTGACACGGATCGCGTCTCACAAGCCGTCCACGTCGCCGTCCACGTCGCCGTCCACGTCAACGTCAACGTCAACGTCGACGTCAACGTCGACGTCAAGGTCGTGGGAGACTGTGCATGCCGCTGGCGTTGTCAGCGTGCAGCGCCCGCCGCGCTCGCACGTCCGCCCTCGGCCTCGGCCGTCACCTCGAGCCTGTAGCGCGCGAGGTCCGGTGGATACTCGGCGAACACCACCAGGAACGGAGCGCGTGCACCGGGGGCGAGCACCTGCGCCTGCGCGTCCAGGCGCGCACGGAGGGCCTCCCCCGCTTCCGGCGTCGTGAGCGCGGCCAGGGCCTCCGGGTCCGCGCTCGCACCTGCCAGGGCCGTGCCGGTCCTCAGACGCTGGTCACCGTCGAGGATCTCCACCCGTACCTTCACGCGGCTGGGCGCATCGCTCCGGTTCTCCACCTCCCCGCGCACGAAGAAGACCTGCCGGCCGTCGCGGGCCTCGTACTGGCCGTTGAAGACATCGTGAGTGACCAGGGCGTGGTCGCCTCCTGGCAGCACCACGGCCACGAGCACCCCCAGCACCCCGAGCAGGACCGCTCCCAGGAGCGGGTTCACCCACCACCTGCCCGGGACGCG
>JAKEEX010000303.1 GCA_022616315.1 Myxococcaceae bacterium | reverse complement strand
GTCCTCGTCCTGTTGCTCCAGCCATCGAAGGTGCTCGTACACGCTCTGCCCAGGAGAGCCGTACCGCTGCAGCCACTTCCCCTGAGGTGTACCGGCCGCTGCAGGGGTCATCCGGATGGCCCACCGAATATAGCGGAGCCAATCATTCCGGAACGCCAAGTATGGAGCACTGGGCGTGCGTGCCTCGAAGTCCGCGATGCGCGCCTCGAGGAACTCGAGGCTGTCGGCGAGCTTGGAGAACATCAACTCCCCGCAGACACTCTCCCCATCCACGTAGGCGCGCACCACGACGGTCTCGCTCAGTTGGGTAGGCGGGAAGCCCCGGAACACGTTGTGCCAGTCATCGAGGGCGTGCACCTCGATGAGGGCACTTCCCGTCTCCCCCAGTCGTCCCCTCTGCCATCGCGCGTGCACCTGGTCGAGCTCGTTGAGGGCAGCAACAAACCCGAGAGCCGTCAGAGCCTCCCCCGCCTGCCCCAAGAGGTCGCCCCCCGCATCATCTTTCCGCTCGCGCGCGTACATGACGCTGAACCACTCGCCCTGAGGCGGGCGGGGGTCTGGCTGCACCGTCGTTTCGGCGGGCGGGCCGGGAGAAGCCCCCTCTGCTGTCGGGGCCACGTCCGCGCTCCGCAGGCTTCCGGCGCCTGCTTGCGTCTTCAGTATGTGCGCGGCTACGGCCTGAGAGAGGCGCTCGCCAACTGGGGTTTTCGCACTCGCGCCCCTTCGCTTGAGCGCCTTTAGTCGGTCCTCCGCCCTCGGAGCCAGGTAGGCGACCTCGGTGCACTCTAGGCATGCCAGCGTTGAGAGGGGCGGTACCGCGAGGACGAGCGGAGCAAGGGCCCACTTGAGGTCGGCCGAGAGTTCAGCATTGCAGAAGTTGCAGGTCAGCCTTGGCGTTTGGCGGTGGTTGTCCTCGATGTCTTGGCGCCAGAAACCCTGTAGGCGCTTGTTCTCCTCGACTTTCCGGCGGAGGACTGACGGGTTCGGTGGGTTCGCCAGGAAGGCGTGGAGTGCAGCCAACTGGGCCGCCTTGGGGTCGGCTTCAATCGCATCGGCCCGAGCATTCGACGCCAAATAGAATTGCCGTGCGGCCTCAACAGGGGCCCTGTCTATTGCTGGCATCATGCTGTCGATGGCTTCAACCGTCTCCGGGTTGAGCGCTCGACGCAGTTCAGGCGGCATAGGGGTCGGGTTCGTCTTGTCGGTCATGGCCGGGCCTCCATGGCCAGTGCAGGGAACGCGACGTGGACCGCCAGCAGGACATCGCGCATGTGGACTCCCCTCCCTCGAATGGACGGCGGCAGGGAGAGTGCCACTGGCCGTTCCTGCAGACCGTACCATGGCCCCCGAGCGGCGCTGCGTGAGGAGCCCTCTACGGGGCAGGCACCTCATCCCGACGCCATGGATTCCTAGATGGACTCCGATGGGCCGCTCACAAGGAACTTCTCCGAGCGAGCCGGCCAAGGTCCGGGCCCGCCCAAGGAACCGCGTTCACTACATGTAGCCCACCACTCCCGCCGCAAGCCACGCCGCAGTCCCGCACAGGACCGCCTCGATGATGCGAGCCACGTTGGCGCCCCAGACCCACTTGGAGTCCCACTGGCCCACTACGAATAGGGCGACTCCCGAGACTGTGATGAACGCCACCTGGAGCACGTCGAGCACCACGAGGCGATGAGGCACAAGGCGGACGCTGCGCAGGCTGGAGCGAGCCGGCCTCGCGCGGCGCCCGTTGCTGCTCCCGAGCGCACCCGCGGTGAGCGACAGGCAGCAGGAAGAGGCCGGAGACCACGCGCCAGACGCACCGGCTGGTCAACGCACTGCGCCGCTGCGGCGGGGAGGCCGCGGAGCTTCCGCCGGCCTGAGCGGACGCGGGGCCCCCTGCGCGTGCAGGAGGGAGCGCGTGCGCAGGAGCGTGAGCGTGCAGGGCAGCAGGCCCTCCGTCTCCCGCCTTGACCCTGAGTGGGCCCGGGCAGGAGGACGGGCGCCGTACACACCCTCCCCGCATGGCCGCCCTCTTCGACCCGACGCAAGACGCACTGCGCCGCCTCATCGAGGACCTCTGCTCCCCGCGCTGCGCGGGCCGCGCCCCGGGGACGCCCGGCGGGAGGGCCGCGCGAGAGCTGGTGCGCGAGGCCTTCC
>JAKEEX010000302.1 GCA_022616315.1 Myxococcaceae bacterium | reverse complement strand
CGCCCGAGCTCCTCCGCGAGCGACTCCACGGTGTCCGCTGCGAGGGCCGTGAACTCCCCGGTGGAGCCGTCCAGGAGTGCCGCGCCCCACCCGTCCTCGTTCCCGGTCACGGCGGCGAGGAAGTTGTTCTCCCGCGCCTCGAGGACCTCCTCGTCCAGCACCATTCCCGGCGTGATGATGCGCGTCACCTCGCGCCGGACGATCCCGGGCCCCGCTCCTGGCTCCTCCACCTGCTCGCAGATGGCCACGCGGAGGCCCTGCTCGATGAGCTTCGCGATGTAGCGGCGCGCCGAGTTGTACGGCACCCCGCACATGGGCACCCGGTCCGCACCCTTCGCGCGTGCGGTGAGCGTGATGCCGAGCAGCCCCGCGCAGTGCACCGCGTCCTCGAAGAACATTTCGTAGAAGTCCCCGAGCCGGAAGAAGAGGACGGCATCCGGGTTCTGCGCCTTCATCTCGAGGTACTGCCGCATCATGGGCGTGAGCGCGGCCGCGGACACGGAAGCCTGGGGGCTCCCCTCCACGTCCTCCGCACCCACCACCACCGCCACGTCCGCTGTCGCCTGCTTGCCGCCCATCGCCGCCGCCTTCTCTCACGCCCTCGGGGGGCCTTTCAATTCCGCCGCTCGCCTGAGCGAGCCTCCTCCTACCGCGCCGTCCTGACACGCCTCCACCCTTCCCCGCTCCTCCGCGGCGTGCGACGGTAGGGAACCTTGATTCGGGAAGCGTTCCAGGACCTCAACCGGCTCCGGCAGATTGCCGTCATCGCCGCGCGCCACGGCTTCGGCGAGCTCGCCGACCGCTCCGGCATCTGGAAGAAGCTCGGGCGCCGCGAGGCGGTGGAGGTCAGCCCCGAGGCCCGCCGTGCCTCCGCGGCCAAGCGCTTCCGGATGCTCCTCAACGACCTCGGCCCCACCTTCGTGAAGCTGGGGCAGATCCTCTCCACGCGCGCGGACCTGCTGCCCGCGGAGATGGTGGAGGAGCTCGCCGTCCTGCAGGACCGCGCCGAGCCCATCCCCCTGGAGGTCGTGCGCGCGCAGATCGAAGCGGGCCTGGGCCGCAAGGTGGGCGAGCTGTTCCGCCACATCGATCCCGAGCCGCTCGCGGCCGCCTCCATCGCACAGGTGCACCGCGCGGAGACGCTCGAGGGCGAGCGGGTGGTGGTGAAGGTGCAGAGGCCGGGCATCGGCGAGCGGATCCGCGCGGACATCTCGGTCCTCCACTCGCTCGCGCGGATGCTCGAGGCCGTGGTGGAGGAGACGGGCATCTACACGCCGTCCGGCATCGTGGAGGAGTTCGACCGCGCCATCCACGAGGAGCTCGACTTCCTCAACGAGGCCGTGAACATCCGCGCGTTCCAGGCCACCCACGCCCAGCGGCCGCAGGTGCGCATCCCCCGCGTGTTCGACGCGCTCTCCGGCCGCACCGTGCTGACGCTGGAGCTGCTCGAGGGAGTGAAGATCAGCCAGGCGGACCTCTCGCGCTTCGACCGCAAGGCGCTCGCGCACACCATCCTCGAGGACTCGTTCAAGCAGCTCTTCGAGGACGGGCTGTTCCACGGGGATCCGCACCCCGGGAACATCCTCGTGATGGAGGGGGGCATCCTCGGGCTGCTCGACTTCGGGACGGTGGGCCGGCTGACGCACGCCATGCAGGAGACGCTCATCAGCCTGTGCCTGGCGGTGGCGCTCAAGGACAGCGACTCGGTGGCTCGGATCCTCTACCGCATGGGGGCGCCCGAGGGACGGGCCAACCTCATGCGCTTCCGCACGGACATCGAGGCCATCCTCTACCGCTACCTGCCCACCACGCTCGGCCAGGTGAACGCGGAGAACCTGCTCAGGGACCTCCTGGACCTGGCGGTGAAGTACCGCATCCGCATCCCCAAGGAGTACGCGCTCCTCAGCCGGGCGTCGATTGCCACCGAGGGCATCCTCCGCAGCCTCTACCCGGACATGAATGTCACCGAGGTGGCCCTGCCCTACGCGAAGAGGCTCCTCGCGGACCGCTACGATCCCTCGCACCTGCAGGGCGGAATGATGCGGACGCTGCTCCGCCTGCAGGCGTTCGCGGACGAGCTCCCCGTGCAGCTGTCCCAGGTGCTGATGGACCTGGAGGCCGGGAAGTTCCGCGTCAACATCCGCTCGGACCAGCTGCAGCAGCTCACGCAGGCCCTGCGCGCGGCCGCCCTCGTGGCCTTCCTCGGCCTGTGCGCGAGCGGGCTCATCGTCGGGGCGTTCATCTCGCTCTCGCAGACGCCGGGCACGGTGGGCGGACTGGCCGTGCTCGGGTGGGTGGGCGTCGTGAGCAGCGCCATGCTCGTGGGCGCAGTGTTCAGCTGGTATCTCTTCGCGGGGCGCGTGAAGAAGGTGCGCCTCTCACGGTGGCTCAAGCCACGGCGCTGACGCCGTCCGCCTGCCTGCTGACGGGCCGGCATTCTGCGAAACGAGGCCTCGCAATCACCCCCGGGCAACGGGAGAATGATGGGCGTGCCCCGCTCCCCTGCCGCCGCGGAAGCCGTCCACGACGTCCCCGAGGTGGGGCGGCTCGCGTGGATGCTCTTCTTCGAGCCGGTGACCCTCTTCCACCTGCTCGCGGAGGCCGGGGTGAGCGCGCCGGGTCGCTCCCTGCTGTCGCTCCTGGG
>JAKEEX010000301.1 GCA_022616315.1 Myxococcaceae bacterium | reverse complement strand
TCGTGGCTGAGCGCCACCTGCGTCCTGCGCCACTGCATCTCGTCGAGGCTGCTCGCGGAGTAGCGCCGCAGGGGGTTGTCGCGGAAGTCCGCGTCGCTCAGGCCCAGGTACGTCTCGTGGGAGTCCTCGTCGGAGTAGCCCACCTTCAGCTGGAGGCGATGCTGCACCGGTGCGCCGGGCGAGAGGACGTGGCGGGCCTTGAGCATCCACTCGTTGCGGTGGAAGCCGGTGTCTCCACCGCCATCGAGCTCCTTGAAACCGTCGCTGCGCAGGTGGACGCCCTCGAGGAGGACGCCCCAGCGGTCATTCCCGGTTCCCACGTACGAGTGGAGCTTCCCACCGAGGTACTCACCTGCGGCCGCATCCACGCCGAGCGTCGTCCCGAACGGGACGCTGCGCGTGAGGAGCTCCACGGAGCCGCCCACGGTCTGGGGCCCATGGATGATGGCCGAGGGGCCCTTGAGCACGCGCACCGTCTGCATGCGCGTCATGAGGGGGAAGTAGTACGCAGCCGGAGCGGAGTAGGGCGCGGGACCGAAGAGGACGCCGTCCTCGAGGAGCGTCACCTTCTTGCTCCGGTCGGAGTTCGCGCCCCTCAGCCCGATGTTGGGCCGCAGCCCATACCCATCCTCCCCGCGGGCGTACACGCCGGGGACGGCGCGGAGGATGGCGTGTGGGTCATCCTGCTCGAAGCGCTCGAGCTTGCGCGTCGTGAGCAGATGGACCGAGCCACTGGTGCGCGTCTCGGAGGTCCCCACGACCACCGTCTGCGCCGGCGGCGCGGCGGTCCCGGGAGCAGCGGCCTCGGTGCTCACCGGGGTCGGCTGCGCCTCCGGAGCTTGCGCCGTGCCCTCCGCCTCCACTCCCTCCTCCACCGTCCCCGCCAAAGTCCCCTCTCCCCCTGGGAGAGGGACAGGGTGAGGGGGCTGTGTCTCCGCGCCCTGCGGCGTCTGCGGAGCATCGACCGGGCTCACATCCTGCGCCCACGCCTCCGGAACACAGAAGGCGAGCGTCGCGAGAAAGAGCACGCGGGCCACGCCCTCACCGCGGGGACGCACGACGAGCGAGGCCTGTTCTGCAGCGAATCCGGAAGTCACGTGGAGCATGGGCAAGAAGCACGAAAGCCCCCGGGCCACGCCGGGGGCGGAATGACGTTCACGAAGGATCCACACCCCGAGGGAAGGAGCACGGTGATGCCGCTCCCTCCCGCAGGGTGCGGACGCTCACGGGCTCACGGACGCTCCGCGGTCCCGGCGATGACGATCTTCCCGTTGGACTGGACGACGATGCCGCGTGCCTCTTCGAGCGATCCGCTCTCGGCGACGTTCACGATCGCCTTCCCACCCGAACCGAACGTCGTGTCGAGGGCGCCATCCGGGGTGAAGCGCGCCACCACCATGCGCCTGTCCGTGCCCTCCGTGACGTAGCCCGCGGCGAGGATTCTGCCCGCAGTGTCGAACGTCACGGCCCACAAGCGGTCGTGCCCGGCGTCCGAAAGAGGGACAGCGGCGGAGAACGCGGTCCCTCCGGCACCCAGCGGCATGACGAGCAGGATGGAATCGTCGTCGTCATCGTCGGTGGCGCCCCCCGCGGCTCCCACCCGGTGGCCGACTACCGCCACCCGGTCGTTCGTCGGGGAGAGGGCGGCGCCGAAGAACGCCTCGCTCGCGCCGCCGTAGCTGTAGAGCTTGTAGCCGTTGGGGTCGAAGTCCGTGTCCAGGCTGCCATCCGCCCGCAGCATGACGAGCATCGCATCGATGTTACCGGCCGTGGGGATGCCACTGCCGACCATCAGCACGCGGTCGTCCGGGAGGACCACGAGGTTGCGTCCGCGGTCATCCTCGCCCACCAGGTCCAACACCTGGCTGCCCGAGGTGTTCCACGTCATGTCCCGAGCACCGGTGTCCGTGTAGCGGAAGGAGACGAGGTCCACCTTCCCGCTGGAGGCGGCGCGGCCGTAGCCCGTCGTGACGTACTCCCCGTGGGACGTGCGACCCACGGCGTACGCCTCCGCGATGCCCCAGGGCGTGTTGATGGGGTCCGCAGGCACGAAGGGCGCCGAGTTCACCACGCCCCCGACGCCGAATGAGGTGTCCGCCGTCCCATTCTCGTTGAGCCGCAACAGCACGATCTTGTTCGCTGCCTGCGTGCCGACGCCGGTGGGCTGGGACGTGTAGCCGGAAACGACGATCTTGCCGTCCGCCTGGACGAACCCGTTGCGCGTGGTGTCGTTCAGGTTGGCGATGTCCAGCGTGTGGACACCCTCGGAGGCGAAGCTCACGTCCCGCGCTCCGTTCGGAGTGAGCCGCACGACGGCGCGGTCCACGTCCACACGGGCACCGGTGCCCTTGGTGCTTCCAAAGAGGACGAGGCGGTCCTGGCTGTCACGCGCCACGCCGTAGACCGAGTCCCTGTTGCTGCCGGAGCCGGTCGCGAGGTCTACCCGCGCGATGCCCTGCGTGCCGAAGCTCGGGTCCACGGTGCCATTCTCGTTGAGCCGCACGAGCGCCATGTCCGTGTCCGGCTCTCCCGCGTCCGTGCCCGCGTCCGTGCCCGAGTCCGGCTCGCCGCTGTCGGGCGTCCCCGGGTCCACCGGCTCACAGGCCATCAACAGCCCGCCAAGCATCCCCGCCACCGCCAGCAGTCGCACGAGCTCGCCAGAACCGCGCTCCGTCCTTCGCATGAGGTCCCTCGTTCTTGATACGATAATGAGAATGATTCTCAATTGCCGATGGAGATAGCTCTCCCTGGCGGGAAGGTCAAGCCCGAACCTGCGTCCGATTGTGATTCGCAAAGTCATCGTGTACTCATCGACCATGCACTTCGCTTCCGTCCGTGCCCTCCGCAGCGCCAGGCACTCGCGAGTCCTTCTCTCCGTCGCGGTGCTGCTCGTCGCGTGTTCCAGGCAGGTGCCCTCACAGCCCGACGCGGGCGGGGACGTCACCGTGCGGACGGAGCTGCTCGAGGCCTTCGGGACGTGCGCACTCACCACCGTCCGCGACTTTCACGCACGCGCCACCGCGCTCGAGACCGCGACGCAGGCCCTGATGGCCCAGCCGGACCCGGACACGCTCGCATCGGCGCGTGAGGCGTTCCGCCAGGCGCTGGACGCATGGCAGGTGGCGGAGCCCATGCGCTTCGGGCCCGCAGCGCCCATGAGCGTTCACGGAGGCGCGGACATGCGGGACCACATCTACTCGTGGCCGCTCGTCAGCCGCTGCGCCGTCGAGGAGCAGCTCGTCTCGCGCGGCTACGAGTCTGCGACGTTCTCCTCCTCCCTCGTGAATCGGCGCGGGCTCGGAGCGCTCGAGTACCTCCTCTTCTACGAGGGTGAGGACACCGCCTGTCCTCCGAGCTCCACCATCGTGTCCGGAGGAGAGTGGGCGGCGCTCACACCGGAGGAGCGCGCGGCACGCAAGAGGGCCTACGCGGCTGTCGTCGCGGCAGACGTTCGCAGCCGCGCGGCGACGCTCGTCTCCGCGTGGGAGCCGGCAAGCGGAAACTTCGTCCAGACGCTCGCGACGGCGGGGCAGGGGAGCGCGGTGTACCCCTCCACCCAGGCTGCGCTGAACGCGGTGAGTGACTCGCTCTTCTACATCGAGCTCGGGGTGAAGGACATGAAGCTGGCGCCCGCGCTGGGCCTGAGGCCCGAGGAGTGCGCCTCGGCCACCTGCCCGGAGCTGCTCGAGTCGCGCTTCGCGGGGATGTCCAAGACGAACATGCGCGCCAACCTCGAGGGGGCGCGGCGCCTCCTCCAGGGGTGCGGCGAGTCCCACGCAGGAATGGGGTTCGATGACCTGCTGGAGGCCGTCAACGCGGGGGCGGCGGCAACGACGCTCCGGGAGCGCATGGATGCCGTCGAGAGCGCGCTCGCAGCCATCGAGGAGCCGGACCTGCGCGAGGCGCTCGAGCAGGACCCTGCGTCCGTGCGAGCCGTCTACGACAGCCTCAAGGCCGTGACGGACGTGATGAAGACCGACTTCGTCACGGTGCTGGACCTGGAGCTCCCGCAGTCGATCGAGGGGGACAATGACTGAGGCGGAGGGGGCAGGCGCCTCGCACTCCGCGCGCCTCTGGTCCCGCCTGCTCGCGCCGAGGGACATCGCGGCGCTCGCGGCGTTCCGCGTCGCCTTCGGGCTGCTCATCACGACGTCCGCGGTGCGCTTCCTGGCGTACGGCTGGGTGGACGTCTTCTTCACCCGTCCGCGCTTCCACTTCACCTACTGGGGCTTCGGCTGGGTGCCCGCGCTGCCGGCGCCCTGGATGCACGCCGTCTTCGTGCTGCTCGCAGTGCTGGGGCTGTGCGTCGCGGCGGGCCTCTTCTACCGCCCTGCGGTGGCGCTGCTGGCGCTCGTCTTCACCTACGTCCAGCTCGTGGACGTGACGAGCTACCTCAACCACTACTACCTGGTGAGCCTGCTCGCGGGCCTGATGGTGTTCATCCCCGCGCACCGGGCCTTCTCGGTGGATGCGTGGAGGCGTCCCGCGCTTCGCTCGCAGACGCTGCCGGCCTGGTGCACCTTCCTCCTGCGCTTCCAGGTGGGCGTCGTCTACGTCTTCGCCGGGCTCGCGAAGCTCACCACGGACTGGTTGCTCCACGCGCAGCCCCTCAACATCTGGCTGTCGGCGCGCACGAGCCTGCCGGTGGTGGGGCCGCTGCTCGAGGAGCGGTGGGTGGCGTACTCGGCCGCGTGGGCGGGCTTCCTCTTCGACACGACCATCGTCGCGTTCCTCCTCGCTCGCCGCACGCGCCCCTTCGCGTACGCAGCGGTGCTGGGCTTCCACGCGGCGACGGCGGCGCTGTTCCCCATCGGGATGTTCCCCGTCATCATGGTGACCGGCGCGCTCGTCTTCTTCAGCCCCTCCTGGCCCCGCCGTCTCCTTCCCAGGAGAGACAGTCCCCACTCCCTCCAACCTCTTCCATCGCCCCCCATAGGTGCCCGCGCCTGGCTCGCCCTCACCGCAGCAACCCTCTACGCGGTCATCCAGCTCGCCGTCCCCCTGCGAAGCCACCTCTACGACGGCAACGTCCTCTGGCACGAGCAGGGCATGCGCTTCTCCTGGCGCGTCATGGCGCGCGAGAAGAACGGCAGCGTGACGTTCGTCGTCCGCGAGCTGCGCACCGGGCGCGAGCACCACGTCCCGCCGGGCCGCTACCTCACGCGGCTCCAGGAGCGCGAGATGTCCTCCCAGCCGGACCTCATCCTCCAGCTCGCGCACCACATCGCCCGCGAGTACGAGCAGAAGGGGCGTGGGCCCGTCGAGGTGCGCGCGGACGCGCAGGTGTCGCTGAATGGAAGGCCCGCGGCGCCCCTCGTGGACCCTCGCGTGGACCTCGTGCGCGTGGAGGACGGACTCACCCGGAAGGACTGGATTCTCCCTGCCCCGGAGACTCCACCGCTGCACCTCCGTCCCGCGGCGCAGCATGGCAAACACGGGCGCGTTGACACGCCGGGAGCCTGAAGCAAGCTGTGGACGCATGAGCTACCCGGCGTCCGCGCGTGACGCGTTCCACCTGCTGCGCACGCTGGCCGAGCGGCTCGCGGTCCCCACCAGCCGCCCCGAGGCCCTTCGCGAGCTGCGTGAGCTGGCGGACCTCGCACGCGGGCGCCCCGAGGGAGCGCCCCTCCGCCTCGTGACGGTGACGGTGGCCGTGGGCGCGTCCCAGGAGCGCCTGGAGCTCCTGCTGCTTCCCTCCATCTTCGCCCCGGAGGCGTGGGCCTACACGTTCCTCGAGGGCCTCCTGAAGGTGCCTCTCGACGAGTACGCGGGGAAGCGGCTGCTCGAGGTCGGCGCGGGGAGCGGGTGGATCTGCATCGCGCTGGCGCGCTTCACACAGCTGGCCCACATCCATGGCGCGGACCTCAACCCCCACACCCCGGCGGTGGCCACCTGCAACGCGTGGCTGAACGGGGACGAGGCGCTCGTCTCCCGCCTCTCCTTCAGCGAGAGCGACCTGTTGCGCAGCGTGCCGCAGGACGTGTCGTGGGACTTCGTGGTGGGGTGCATCCCGCAGGTGCTGCGCAGCGAGGGGCTCCCGGCGGACTTCTCGCAGGCGGACGAGCAGGCGCTGTACGACCTGTCCAACTACTGCGCCATCCAGAACGTCTACGAGGACCACTTCGGCCTGGGGCTCATCGCGCGCCTCCTGGACGAGGTGCCGGAGCGGCTCGCACCGGACGGGCGGCTCCTGCTCAACCTCGCCGGGAGGCCGGGGCGCCGCATCATCGCGCGGATGTTCAGCCGCCGCGGCTTCACCACCGCGGTCCGCGTCGCGAGGCGGGTGATGCAGGCCGCGGACACGGACATCCGACCCCTGGTGACGCTCGAGAGCGTCACGGGGCGCGAGTTCGAGTTCTTCATGGAGGCGCACTCCGCCGAGCCCATCCGCGCGGCCACGGCCCTCGGCTGGCTCGCCGCGGGACACCCCATCTGGCACGAGGTGGCTGTGTGGGAAGCGCGGCTGCGGCTGCCCCGCGAGACGCTGGCCCTGCGTGAGGCGGTGCGTCGCCTGGGCGCGGAGCACCTGCTCGCGGAGCTGGACCTGGGGGACGCGGGGCAGGAGCAGCTGTCGTTCGTGGTGACGCTGGCCGAGCGGCTCGCCGCGAGCCCCACGCTGCCGTACGCACACGAGGCGGGGGACGCGGACTTCCGGGCGCTGGTGCTGCGCTACCTGGAGCGCTTCTTCGCGCTCACGCTCGCGCCGGGGGAGCTGTTCGTCGCGCCCGAGCGCGAGCAGGCCGTCTACTCACTGCTCCTGTCCACGTGCGACGTGGGGGACGAGGTGCTCGTCTCACGCAACCTGCACCCAATCTATGCCGGGGCGCTGGAGAAGGCGGGGGTGCACGTCACCGTCACGCACAACACGCTGGCGGAGATTCGCCGGCTGTTGACGGCCTTCGACGTGAAGGTGGTGCTGCTCAGCGTCGAGCCGCAGGAGCGCACCAACCTCGCGGCGCTGCGCGACATCGTGGAGGAGGCGGCGCGGCGGGGAACGCTCGTGGTGCTCGACGAGAGCGCGCACTTCAACATCACCGGCGGGGTGGAGCCGCACACGCTCTTCGAGTTCCTCGCGCGCGAGCCCCACCGTCCGCACCTGGTGGTGCTCTACGGCCTCATCAAGAACGTCGTGTGGCCGGACCTGGAGCTCACGCTTCTGCTCCCCGTGCCACCGCGGTTGGTAGCGGACCTGGAGGTGGCGGCGGAGGTGACGTACTCGCGCATCAGCACTCTGGCGGAGTGGCTCTACGCGCAGCTCTTCGCGGACCTGCTCTCCTTCAACATCTCCTTCGAGGCGCCCGCGCCGCCCGTGGTCCGCGCCGGGGTGGAGGGGGCCCTGCCACGCTCGGACCGCATCGCGCGGCTGGCGGAGGCCCCGGCGTTCGCGCCGAAGGTGTTCCGCGAGGACGACCCGCAGCTGGTGCGCCTGGACTACGGCGAGAACGAAGGCCCCTTGCCCCACGTGCTGGTGGAGGGAACGGTGGCCGCGTGCGCAGCGCCGCGGGAGGCAGGTGTGGTGACCGGGCTGCCGGAGGCGCTCGCTGCGTTCCTGCTGGAGACGCGTGGCGTGCGCTACGCCCCCGAGGAGCTGCTGGTGGGGCAGGGTGTCTGGCCGCTGATGCACGACCTCGGTGTGGCCTTGCGGAGCCGGCTGGGACGGGCGCCGCGGGTGTTCCTCGCCACGCCCTGCTACGGCGTGCTGCCACCCACCTGGCGCGCCGCCGGGTGCGAGCTGGTGGAGGCACCGCTGTCCGCGCTGCCCACGGTGCAGCCCCCGCCGGACGCCGTGGTGATCTCGCAGCCGGCGAACCCGAAGGGCCTCTACCTGAGCCACCGCGAGCTCGTGGCGCTCGCTGCGTACGTCGTGGAGAAGCGCTGCCTCCTCGTGTCGGACGAGATCTTCGGCCTCGTCAACCTCACCAACCCCGCGGCGGAGACGGTGATGAGCCCGGTGACGCTGGAGCCGGCGGTGCCCGGAATTGCGGCGCGCACGGTGGTGCTCGGCGGGCTGGCGAAGGAGTTCGCGGCGGGAGGGCTGCGGGTGGGTTGGATGGCCACGCGGGACCGCGAGCTCCTGGCGGCGGTGGGTGACGCCACGCTCGGGCATCTGCACCTCGTGGCGGCGCGCGCGGCGGCGCACCTGTACGGTGCGTTCTCGCGCCAGGCGGATGGGCGGCTCCTCAATCCGGAGCGCTTCCGTGGCGTGCGCGACTACCTCACGCGGATGCGGCGCGAGCTCGCGCAGAAGCGCGCGCTGCTGGCGTCCGTGTTGCCCGCGGACGACGAGGCGGCCGAGGCGGGCGGCCTCTTCCTCGCTCCGCGCATGGGAGAGTGGCTGGGCCGCGAGGTGGACGGTGTGCGGCTGACGCCCGAGAACCTCCCCGCCGTCCTCTATGCGCACGCCCACGTGGTGGTGAACGGTGGCGCGTGGTGCGGGGACCCGGAGCGTATCCGCGCGGTCTTCTCGCTGCCGCGAGAGAAGGTGGAGCGCGCCCGGGATGCGCTGGCCAGGTTCAGGTCGAAGCTCGAGCCCACTGTCCCCTCTCCCTCTGGGAGAGAGGAAGGGTGAGGGCGCTGAGGGACGAGGAGCGCAACGAATGAACATCGCAATCCTCGACGACTACCAGGGAGTCGCACGGACATCCGCAGACTGGTCCCGCCTGCCCGCAGGCTCGGAGCTGCGCGTCTTCCGGGAGCACATCGCGGATGAAGAGGCGCTGGCTGCCTCGCTCGAGCCCTTCGACGTCATCGTCGCCATGCGCGAGCGCACGCCGTTTTCCGCGTCGCTCATTGCACGCCTCCCCAGGCTGCGGCTGCTCGTCACCACCGGGATGCGGAACGCCTCCATCGACCTCGTTGCCTGCAAGCGGCACGGCATCACCGTCTGCGGGACGGGGGCGGTCGGAGCACCGGCGGCGGAGCTGACGTGGGCACTGCTCCTGGCCCTGCTCAAGCGTGTTCCCATGGAGGACCAGGCGCTGCGCTCGGGCGCGTGGCAGACCGCGGTGACGGAGACGGTCGCTGGCAAGCGACTCGGCGTGGTGGGGCTCGGCAAGCTCGGGACGCACGTTGCGCGCATCGGCCTCGCGTTCGGCATGGACGTCATCGCCTGGAGCCCCAATCTGACGAGAGAGCGTGCCGCGGCGGCCGGAGTGCGCTTCACGGAGAATCATGAGCTCTTCTCGGCCTCGGACGTGGTGACACTGCATCTGGTCCTGGGCGAGAGGACGCGAGGAGTCGTCGGCGCTGCCGAGCTGAATGCGATGAAGCCCTCGGCCTATCTCATCAACACCGCGCGTGCTGGCCTCGTGGACGAGGATGCACTCATTGCAGCGCTGCGCGACGGGCGCATTGCCGGTGCCGGGCTCGACGTCTTCTCCGTCGAACCACTTCCGACGGCGCATCCGCTGCGGTCCCTGC
>JAKEEX010000300.1 GCA_022616315.1 Myxococcaceae bacterium | reverse complement strand
TCGCGCATCTCCCGGATGAATGCCGGGGTGACGCCGTGGATGCGGAACGTCACCAGCTGCTCGCGCTCGATGTCGCGGAAGCCCAGCTCCCGCACCTCCCGGATGAACTCCGGCGTCACGCCGTGGATGCTCATCGAGAGCAGCGTGTCGAACTTCAGCTTCTCGTAGCCCGCGGCCGCCAGCGCGCGGATGCGCTCGGGCGTCACGCCGTGGATGCGTGACTGCACCAGCTCCTCGAACGAGAGCTTCCCGTAGCCGAGCGCGGCCATCTCACGCACGTAGCCGGGCGTCACCTGGAAGATGGCCGCCTGCATCAGGTCATCCACCGGGAGATTCCTGTACCCGAGCTCCGCCAGCTCCTTCACCCAGCGGGTCGTGAGGTCCGCGAACGCGAGCTGGAGGTGCTGGTTCTCCGTGAGGCGCCGGTAGCCCAGCTCCGCCATGGCCCGCGCGTACGCCTCGCTCGGCTCGAAGCGGAAGTGTCCCGCGCCCTCGCCGTCCCGGAAGCGACCCTCGAAGTGGAAGGTGCCTGCCTCGCGCTCCAGGCGGAAGGGCGCCGCGCCGTCCTCCGTGGAGGTGAGGCCCTGAAAGCTCGAGAGTGGGAAGGGGTGGCCCATGTTCGAGTTGCGCTGGAAGCGCAGCTGGAGCTGGAGCGCGTCCTTGCGTACCTCGGCGGTCCAGGTGCCGCTGTGCGGTGAGCCGGTGGCGCCCGAGGTGAGCAGGACCAGCAGGGCGAGGAAGGGGGTGGGATTCATGGTGAGAGACTCCTATCTGGCCAAGGCTCGGCCCTTCGGGGCGTCCGGGTGGACGCACCCGCGGATGACCGAGGGGGAGAGAGAGTGACTACCTGCGGCGCTGCATGTGCTGGATGAACTCGGCGTCCACACCGCTGGCCCGCAGCTGGACCAGCTCGTCCACGGTCAGTCCGGTGAGCCCGGACTCGCGGAGCTCGCGCATGAACTTCACGTCCACACCGATGGCGCGCAGCTGCTTCAGCTCGTCCGCCGACATGCGCGGGAGTCCCTCCGCCTTCAGCGAACGGACATACTCAGGCGTCACGCCCACCGCCTTCAGCTCCGCGAGCTCCTCCGGGGAGAGTCGCGTGTAGCCAAGGGCCCCGAGCTCGGCGACGTATTGGGTCGTGACGCCCAGGTGCTTCAGCTGCACCAGCCCCTCCGCGGTGAGACGCCGGCCGAAGTGCTCACGCATCTCGCGGACGAACCCGGACGTGACACCCGCATGGGCGAACTGGACCAGGTTCTCCACCGTGGGCTCGTAGCCCATGTCCTCCAGCTCCTCCACGCGCTCCGGCGTGACGCCCGCCACCTTCAGCTGCACGAGCTGGTCCACCGTCAGCGGTGCCGAGCCGACGCGCGTCCGGTCAGCGTCTGCTTCCTCGCCGTCCTCGTCCTGCTCCCCGTGCCGCGAGGGACGGGGCGTGGTCTCCGCCCGCGTGAGGACGACCAGCGCTGGGGTTGGGCTGGGAGCTGGGGAGACTGGTGCCACCACAGGCATCGCAGTCGCGACGGGAGACCGAGCCTCCTCGCGTGTGCTCGCCCTGGTGCGCTCCGGGAGCACGAGCGAGACGAGCGGCGCGGCTACGGCGAGGCTGCTCACCAGCGTCAGCACCGAGGCGCCCGCCGCCCAGCGCGAGGAGCAACGCGCCCCGGAGGCCCGCACCAGCCGGTGCACGCGCTCCGGCAACGAGCCGCCCAGCGCGGAGAGGGCAGGGCTCGCCTGCAGGGGCAGCACGCGCAGGGCCTCGAGCGCCGTCAGCGCACGTGCGTACGTGAGGGGATTTCCGCTCGCGCCCGCTGCGATGTCGTCGCAGCAGTGCTCGCGCTCCACGCGGATGACGTGCGACACCCACCACACGGCAGGGTGGTAGAAGAGCAGCGTCTCCAGCAGCGTCTGGAGCAGGTTCACCGCGAAGTCGTAGCGCCGCACGTGGGCGAGCTCGTGCGCCAGCACCAGCTCCAGCTGCAGCGCGGAGAGGCCCGTGAGCGCGGAGGCCGGCAGCAGCACCACGGGGCGTAGCCACCCTACCGCCGCAGGCGCGTCCACCGCCGCGGTCTGCAGGAGATGCACCGCGTGCCGCATTCCCAGGCGCGTGGCCAGCCGGTCCAGTCGCTCCTGCCACTCCAACGGCGCCGGCACCGCGTCCGCCACCCACCGCTGCAGACGGAGCCACCCGGACAGGAGGCGCACAGACGAGACACCCACGCCCAGGAGCCATGCCAGCACCAGCCACGGCAAGTGCTGCTCGACGCGTGCACCCAGGCGCTCGAGGACGGCGGACACCGGCGCAGGGCGCACGGGCACGTCCTGGAGCGCTGCGAGGACAGGGGCCTCTTCCACTGTGGCCCCGACGTCCCGCGATGGCGTCCACATGTCCACCGGGGCGTCCGCGGACTCCCACACCCGGGCGGAGGCGAGGTGACGCCACGCCGTCACCGCGGGCAGCGCGGCAATCACGACCAGCGCGCCACAGGCCAGCGCGTAGCGCGCGCGGGCCGCGTCCCTGCCGAGCACCCGCAGCGCAAGCGCGAGCACCGCCGCCACGAGCGCTCCCTGCCACAGCAGGTGGAGCAGCGCCCATCCCACGGATTGCAGCGCCAGGCCAGTCATGGCTCTCCCTCCATCGCGTCGAGGAGCTTGCGCAGCTCGGCGAGCTCCTCGGGTGAGGTCCTCTTCGTGGACAGCGCCTGCATCGCGAGCCGCGCCGGAGAGCCCCCGAAGGCGCGCTCCACCAGGTCCGTCACCAGCTGGCGCTGCGTCCGCTGCTCCGAGGCCCGCGCGCTGTAGACGTGCGCTCGCTGGGACTCGTCTCGCACGACGAGCCCCTTGTCCGTCATGATCTGCATCAGCTTGAGGACGGTGGTGTAGCCGCCGCCATCCGCGAGGGCCTCGTGCACCTCGCGCACCGTGCTCGGTCCCCGCGCCCAGAGCACCCGGAGGATGCCCAGCTCGGACTCCGTTGGCTTCGGCAGCTTCGGCTCACCCATGGCGCCTCCCCGGTCCTCCAGCGTGGCGAGGGGTATATACGAAGAGGTTCGTAGATGCAAGGGGGCGCGAGAGTCTGCACGATGCGGGGGCGTGGTGGTGGCAGTTCAGGGGTGGGGCTCGTCGCCGTCGCCGTCGCCGTCCACGACAACGTCAACGTCAACGTCAACGTCAACGTCAACGTCAACGACGTAGGGGCCGGAGTGGGTGAAGCATCTGGTGATCGTTGCTCAGGCGTGCCGTGAGAGCTCGGGCGGTGCGCGGGGGGACTTGCGGTCCTCGACCTCACCAGGATGGACCATGACGTGGTCCACGAAGCACCACACCCAGTCCTCTCCCGGCTCGAAGGAGCGGATGAGAGGGTGTCCACCGTCGCGGAAGTGCTGCGTCGCGTGACGGTTGGGGCTGTCGTCGCTGCAGCCCACGTGCCCGCAGGTGAGGCACATGCGCAGGTGCACCCACTGCGAACCGGTGCGCAGGCAGTCCTCGCAGCCCTTCCTGGTGCTGGGGCTCACTTCACGGATGGCGTCGAGGTGCGTGCAGCCGGAGGGATCCATCGTCTTCCTCCTTCATGGAAGCTCGCGAACGTGCAGCACCTCGTCCGCGTCGTGAAATGCGATGCACACGGGCCGAGGGCCGAAGTCCACGTCCTCGAGCGCGCGTCCACAAGCGCACAGCGTGCGGATGATGAGGTAGAGCGCAGCACCCGCAGCGGCGGACCCCCGCTTGTAGCCACCGTGCTCCACGTAGAGACGCGCGAACGGCTCGAACTCCGGGCCCGGCACGTGGTGCAGCCAGCCGCACACCCACTCGTCTTCGCGCTCCTCCTCGCGGCAGTACTCCGGGCAGATGAAGAAGGTGCCCTCCCAGGCATCGTCCGGGTCGAACTCGAAGTACACAACCTCGGCGTCGGCGGGACAGCTCTCCGCGGCATCGCGCGCGCTGCGGCGCAGGTCCGCCTCGTAGCGCGCCGTGTCCACGGCGGCGATGCTCTCCGCACATTCCCGGCCGGCAAGCAGGGCACACATCTCCCTCGCCGACCGCTCCACCTCCACCCAGCGACGGGCGCGGACGAGAGGCAGGAGCCGGTCCAGCTCCGTGAAGAGGTCCGTCGCCTCATGAAGCGCTTCCAGCATGGCGACGCTCCCGCGTACCCCTAAAGAGGAAAACCCATGGCGCTGGCCCGAAATTGCGGTGCCCCCGGGGCGCAGCCCCTGTCGCCCTCCACACGCCCCGCCGTGCCCCGCGGACACTTGGCCGCGCCCACGCGTGCGGCGACGTTTGGGGCGTGAACCTCGGCCGCGGTGAGCGGGTGATGTCCGCGCTGCTCGGCTCGGCCCTCGTGGGCGCGGGAGTGCGGCGGAGCGCGTGGGCGAAGGCCCTCCTGTCGCTCGCAGGCGGCGCCTTGCTGGCGCGGGGGCTCTCCGGCCACTGTCCCGTGTACGCCTCGCTGGGAATGACCTCCAGCGCAGCCGGCGAGCGGGGCGTGACGCTCTCACGCAGCATCACCGTGCTCCGCCCGCGCGACGAGGTGTACCGCGCGTGGAGGGACCTCGAGCGCCTGCCCCGCTTCGCCTGGCACGTGCGCCAGGTGAAGGAGCTCGGAGGAGGCCGCAGCCACTGGGTGGCGCAGGGACCCTTTGGCACCTTCTTCGAGTGGACGGCCGAGCTGACCGAGGACGTCCCCGCCGAGCGCATCGGCTGGCGGACCCTTCCCGGCGCGGGCCTCCGTCACGAGGGCACCCTCACCTTCCTGGACTCCCAGGGCGGACACGGCACGCAGGTGCAGGTGCGCCTGCACTACGTGGCACCGGGCGGGAGGCTGGGCGTGCTGCTCGCGCGCCTCCTCGGCGAGGAGCCCCGGGTGCAGGTGGCGGACGACCTGCGCCGCTTCAAGCAGCTGCTCGAGACCGGCGAGGTGCCCGCCGTGGAGCCGAAGCCCGGTGATGGGTCCACTGGAGCACGCGCGCCAGGTCCGCCGGTCCAATCCTGGACCTGACGCCGTTGACGTAAGTGCGCAGGTTCCGAGTCACGGAGGTGGGCCATGCAATGCGAGGTCTGCGGTAACGACTACGACAAGTCGTTCCAGGTGGTGATGGCGAAGGGGGACAAGCACACCTTCGACAGCTTCGAGTGCGCAGCCACGGCGCTCGCGCCCAAGTGCAAGCAGTGTGGCGTTCGCATCATGGGCCACGGCATGGAGAGCAACGGCGCCACCTACTGTTGCGCCAACTGCGCACGGAAGGATGGAGTGCAGTCGCTGCGCGACCACGTGTGATGCCGACGGTGCGTTCGCCTCGTCGAGCGCGCCAGACTGCTCTCCCGCGGCTGGCCCGCTGCGCTCTGCGTGCGCATGTTTTGGGGACTGCCTCTCTCTCCCAGGGGGAGAGGGGAAATGGAGGCGCACAGATGGAGCCAGCGCTGCTGAGGGTGGTGCTCGCGGGAGGCACCGGCCACTTCGGGAGCAGGGTGGCGCGCGCGCTGCTCGCCCGCCCCGACGTGAACCTGCGGCTGCTCGTGCCCCCCGGGACGGAGGAGAGTGTCCTGGGTGACCTCGCGGACCGCGGTGCCACCGTCGTCGAGGCGGAGCTCTCGGACGACGGTGCGCTGGACGCTGCCCTCGAGGGAGCCCACGCCGTCGTCTCCGCCGTGGGCGCGAGTCCCATGCTGCTCGTCGCCGGACAGCTGCACCTGCTCAAAGCCGCGCAGCGCCAGGGCGTGCGGCGCTTCATCCCCTCGGGCTACGCGCTCAACGCCTCCGCGCTGGAGGACGGAGAGGGTGCCTCCGCCGAGGAGCGCCTGCGCGTGGCCGAGACGGTGGCGAGGAGTGGCGTGGGCCACACCTTCGTGCGCGTGGGCAGCTTCATGGAGGTGACGCTGTCTCCCATGGCGGGACTCTTCGACTTCCACGCACGGCGCGCCTACCGCTGGGGCAGCGGCGAGGAGCTGTTCGACGTCACCTCCATGGAGGACGCCGCGCACCTCCTGGCCACCGTCGTGGACGACCCCCGCGCGCACAACCGGCGCCTGGAGTTCTCCGGCGACGTCGTGAGCTTCAACGGCGTGGTGGCACTGTACGAGGAGGTGACCGACAAGCGCCTGGAGGTGGTGGACATGGGCACGCTGAAGGAGCTCAAGGCCCGCGTCCTCCATGGGAGGGACGTGGGGCCGCCGGGGCTCCCGCGCGCCGCGGGCCCGGCCCTGCTCGCGCTCCTGTCCGGCGAGGCGAGGCTGCACGACGCCGCCAACAGCGCCTATCCGCAGCTGACGTGCGTGCGTGTGCGTGACTACCTCGCGCACCACTTCGGCGCCAACGCGCCCCTCGAGCAGGCCTCGGCGTGACGAGGGCAGGGCCCTCTGGACAATTGCCCCCTTTCCGGGCGGGAAGAAGGTTCCCCCTAGCCGTCCTGTCTCCTTTGCGGGCATTCTCCCGGCCCGTCTGCCCGGCTGCCCATGCAGGTGCCCCGGGTGCGCGTTCTCTTTGACTCCCGTGCCCAAGCCTCTCGTCATCGTCGAGTCGCCCGCCAAGGCCCGCACCATCGCGGGCTACCTGGGCAAGGATTTCGTCGTGGAGCCCTCCGTGGGGCACATCCGCGACCTCCCGCGCAGCGCCGCGGACGTGCCCGCCGACTACAAGGGGCAGTCCTGGGCCCGCCTGGGGGTGGACGTGGAGCACGACTTCCGTCCCCTCTACATCGTCCCGAAGGAGAAGAAGGACCAGGTGGCCAAGCTCAAGAAGCTGGTGAAGGACGCCAGCGAGCTCTACCTGGCCACGGACGAGGACCGCGAAGGAGAGTCCATCGCCTGGCACCTCTTCGAGGTGCTCCAGCCGCGCGTGCCCGTGCGGCGCATGGTGTTCCACGAGATCACGAAGCCCGCCATCCAGAAGGCCATCTCCTCCCCGCGGGACATCAACCGGTCCCTCGTGGAGGCGCAGGAGACGCGGCGGCTGCTCGACCGTCTGTACGGCTACGAGACGAGCCCCGTGCTCTGGAAGAAGATTGCAACGGGCCTCTCCGCGGGCCGCGTGCAGAGCGTGGCCACGCGCATCGTGGTGGACCGCGAGCGGGAGCGGATGCGCTTCCGGGCCGCGACGTACTGGGACGTGGACGGCACCTTCTTCCCGGTGAAGGTGGACAGCCCCTTCGGCGCCACGCTGGTGGCGGTGGACGGCAAGCGGCTCGCCACCGGCAAGGACTTCACCGAGCAGGGCTCCCCAGCGCGCGCGGACGTGCGCGTGCTCACCGAGGCCGACGCGCAGGCCCTGGTGAAGGGGCTCGAAGGGGCGGAGCTCCAGGTGCGCTCGGTGGAGCGCAAGCCCTACCGCCGCCGTCCCGCAGCGCCGTTCATGACGTCCACCCTTCAGCAGGAGGCGGGGCGCAAGCTGCGCATGTCCGCGGCGGCGGCCATGCGTGCCGCGCAGTCCCTCTACGAGGGCGGCCACATCACCTACATGCGCACGGACAGCACCACGCTGTCCGAGACGGCGCTCAATGCGGCGCGCACCCTCATCTCCG
>JAKEEX010000299.1 GCA_022616315.1 Myxococcaceae bacterium | reverse complement strand
GTGCAGGTTGTCACCCACGCCGTCGAACAGGCGCTCGCCGCTGCCGAGAAGCGTTGGCGCGAGATGGATCTCCATCTCGTCCACGAGCCCGGCGACGAGATACTGCGTGGCCACATTCGCGCCGCCGGCGAGGGACACGTCTCGTCCCTTCGCGGCGCTCCGTGCCTGCTCGAGCGCCGAATGGATGCCATCGGTGACGAACGTGAAGTTCGTTCCACCTTCGCGCTCGAGCGGCTCGCGAGTGTGATGCGTGAGCACGAACACCGGGTGGTGGAACGGCGGACTGACGCCCCACCACCCGTTCCACGGAGGGTTTCTGGCACTCCACGGGCCCGGGTGGCCGCCGAACATGTTTCGCCCCATGACGGTGGCTCCGATGTTGGCGAGCGACTCCTCGACCACCGCGGTACTTGCGTTGGCCTCTCCGCCTTCGAGGCCGTGCATCGCACGCCACACTGCGAGTGGAAACACCCACTCGTGCAGACGCATGCCACCGATCCCCAGAGGGTTGTCCACGCTCTGATTGGGACCGGCAACGAAGCCGTCGAGGGACATCGAGATCTTCAAGCGCAGCCTGGACACCCGCACCTCTCAGGGACATGGGGAGCGCGCGCGGGCCGTCGCTCGCAGCGGTCGTCGCGACCCTAGCCTGACCGTCGCTCCGAGCCACCCCCCCGCCCTCACCTCTGGCACGCCCCTCCTGCTCACGGCCTCCGTCGAGGGCGGCGAAGGGGACCCCTCCGGCACGGTCTCCTTCCTCGACGGTGACACCGTGCTGGGGACGGCGCCGCTAGATGCGCGCCAGGCGCGCCTGAACGTGCCCGGGCTGGCGGCCGGGAGGCACGTGCTCAGGGCCAGCTACGGCGGGGACCTGCGCTCCGCGGCGAGCATCTCGGACGCGCTGGACGTGGCGGTCTCACCTCCTGGGACCACGCCGGACGGCGGTGGAGACCCAGGGGGCCCCGACTCCGCTGGATGCGGGTGCGGTGCGGGCGGGCCGCCGTTCGGCGCAGGGCTCCTGCTGCTCGTCGCGCTCGCGCGGGCCACGCGGAGGACGGTCCGCCGCTTGGAGTGAGCCCGCGTTGCGCCGGGCCAGGGGCTCGCGCTCCTAGCCACCCTGTCCCTGGCAGCACTCTGCGGACTGGGACGAGTAGCCTCCACGGGCGTCGTAGGCATGTTCGGCGGCTCGGAAAGTGGAGCCGGACACCACGGCTCATCCGCTGCGTGGTAGCCGCACCGTGAAGGTGGTGCCCTCCTCCGCGGTGGAGCGCACGTCGACGGTGCCTCCGTGGGCCTCCACCAGGTGCTTGACGATGTAGAGCCCCAGGCCCACGCTCCGGCTCTGGCGGCCCACCTCTGTGGCGCGCTGCATGGGCTCGAAGATGCGGGGGAGCTGCCCGGGCGCGATG
>JAKEEX010000298.1 GCA_022616315.1 Myxococcaceae bacterium | reverse complement strand
TGAACGAACAGTCGTTCAAGCCCAGCCCCCTGTCGGCTGTCCCCTCCAAGCCCACGAAACCGAACCCTCGGACCCTCACGTCCGCGGCACCTTCAAGCACTGGATTCCCGGGAAGCCACCGCCAAACCTGCCCCGGAAAACACGCAAGAGAGGGGCTTGGAGGGGGCACCGAAGTGGGTCCGAGGTTTCGGGGGAGAGAGCCTCACCCCCCCAGGGTCGACCTCTTCGGCGACGTCCTGCCGAGTCCCTCGCCTGGGTGCATCCGCTACAGGGCGGTGGAGGCCGCGCTGCCACCTCCCGTGTGCACGCTGGCTTCAGCCCGTGTGACGACAGGAGCAGCCGAGCTCCGTGCGTGTCCCCGGGCCGTACCGTGCTTCCGTGTCACAGCCCGTCCAGCCCTCCGTTCCCCAGGAGCCAGCCTCGTCTCCCGTATCTCCTTCTCCTTGCTGGCTGAAGCTCAATAGGCTCCCTCACATGCAAAGGCATTGCGCAGCCGCCGCGCGTTTGGGGCTTCTGACCGGTGTCCTCCTGGGGTGCACCGCCCAGGAGGCTTCTTCGCTGGCGGCGCCGACGCTGGTCCGAGAGATCGGTACGGCTGTCCCTCTCGTCCCCCCGAGCGCTCGGCTCGAGGGGCTGATGGATGGGCTCGCGGAGGGCGCAATGGGCCCCCGGTCGGAGCACGCTTGCGGCGACTTCACCCTGAACGAGGCCCAGGTTCGCGCCTTCTTCGCCAATGCACGACGGGTCACCATGCGCGACATCCACGATGACGACGATCTCGGTTTCGCTCCGTGCATCGTGACCGGATGGTTCGTTTGGGAGGGGCAGAGAGCCCGCTTCGAAATCAATCCGTTCCGAGTGGCGAGGCTTTCTCTTCAGGATGGCAACGTGCTCATGCTCGCATGCCAGGGTGAGTGTGAGCAGTCTGTGCTCGGGACCGAGGCGGATCGCGACTGAGCGGGCCCCCCGCAAACGGGGCAGGACACGCCCCTGTCCGGGCTCACGCCGCGACCGTTGACGTGAGCACCTCGAGCGCAGCGCGCACTCCGGTCGCAAGCGCCCCGTGCACCGTCCCACTGAAGCCGTTCGCGTGCGTCGCCTCGCCAGCGAAGAACAACGTGCGCGCCACGGGCCGGGCCAGCAACCGTGGGGCCTCGGCTGCACCGGCTGGAATGACGCAATAGCCGCCACCGGCAAACGGGTCGCTCGTCCAGTCGCGCACGTGGCCCGACTCCACCGCGTCGGCCAGCACCGCGCGCTCCACCCCGAGTCCCGCGGCCAGCGATTCCACCCCCCGCTCCACCAGCGCATGAGGGGGAAGACCGGCGACCTGTGCCGCGCCTGGTCCGCCCACCCAGCCGACCAGCCAGCAGGACTCGTGGGGCGCCAGGGTCCACCACACCGGGACCGCCGCCCCGGGCACGTGGAGGAAACCCAGCTCCGCCAGCACGGGCGCCTCCCTCCACACCTTGCGCGACAGCCGGAGGAGCACCTTGGCGATCGGCCCCATCTGCAGCGCCTCGAGCGCCGCCCTCTTGTCCTCGACCGCCGGAAGGAAGCGGAGCAGGTCGTGCCGCAGCGCCCCCACCGGGAGCGTCACGACTGCGACGCGCGCCCGGACCCGGAACCCCACTCCGCGCACCTCGACCTGGCCTGGCCGCCACGCCACCTCCTGCACCGCGTGGAGCAAGCGCACGCGTTCGCGCACGGGCTCGGCCAGCGTGTGCACGAGGCGCGCGTAGCCCTCCATCACGCGAAAGGGCGTGATGCCTCCGAGCGCCGTGGCCCCACGCTCCATTCGCGCCACCGCCTCCATTCCGGCCAGCTCGGGAGGTGCGGCGTAGAAGCCCTCCACGTAAGCGCGTGTGAGCGCCTGGCGCAGAGGACTCCAGTGCTCGGACCGCGCACGCTGGAAGATCCACTCGTCGCACGTCAGGTCCTGACGCTCGCGAAACTCCGCCAGGCGCTCGACCTCTGCGAAGTCGGCGCCCCCGTCGATGAGCCGCCCATGCCAGCGAACGCGATGCACGTCCCTGACCGGGCAGATGTGGAGGCCGCCCTCCCTCGCCAGCGCGGAGAGGGCACGCGACTCACCGTGGATGAACTCGGCACCCAGCTCGAGCGGCGTTCCCTCCTCGGGGTCCACCCACCCCTCCACCCGGCCGCCCACGCGCTCACGCGCCTCCAGCACGAGCACCTGCCGGCCCGCCTCATGGAGCCGCCGCGCCGCCGCGAGCCCCGCGACGCCAGCGCCCAGCACCACCACGTCGGTCCGCTCGTCCATTCAGGGTCGGAGGAGTACGAAGAGGCTCGCGGCCACGCGAGGGGCTCGCGCTCGGGATGCAGCTCTCCTGCATCCCCGGCACGAGCACGAGGACAACATCCGTGTCGGAGAAGAGACATGGAGTCACCTGTCGGTTGAGGGAGAACGTCCGCCACGCTACGCGCGCTCGGATGACCCGCCCTTCCACGAGCCATCGCCTCCTCATCGCGCTGCTCGGCGCGGCGCTCCTCCAGTGTGACCGCGGTCGGACCGACGTGGATGCTCCCGGGCTCGCAGGCAGCCTGGACGCAGCAGAGCTCGAGCGGCAGAAGGCAGCCGCGGACGAGGCGGATCCGCCCGAGGAGCACAACCTCTCGGAGCTCCACTTCGGCGTGACCGCGCTCCAGACGGAGACCGAGTTCGACGCCCTGGTGGACGAGGGGCTGCGGACGAGCCCGCGCTACCGCCCACCTGCACCGGACCCTCTGGAGCCGCCGGTGTGGAACTCACACGACGGAATCGTCGCCTCCTCCGCGCTGATGAAGAGCGTGGCGGCGGGCCTCGACTACGGCATCGACGACTCGGTGACGCCGTGTGTGGAGCCCCGCGTCGCCATCACCTGCTGCACCTACAAGCTCAAGACGAGCGACGCCAGCAGCACCACGACGTCCTACTACCGCCCTTCCGAGCTCTTCGACACCGGCAACATCCTGCTGACGTATGCGGCCGTCATGGACTTCGCGGCCCAGGTGCGCGCCCGCATTCCCCTCTTCCTGCCCTTCACGAGCAAGGACGCCAAGCTCGCGCACGGCTGGATGTACAACGGCGACGAGCAGAAGGCGCACGGGTCCATCGACTACGTCCCCGCCAATCCTCCCTCCGGAGCAGACCCCTCCTTCAAGGTCCGCGCCTCGGCCGACGGAGTCGTGGTCGCGAAGTACTGGGACGTCTGGCACGGCAACGTCCTCATCCTCGAGCACGCAGGTCCGTCCGGCCTGACCTACCGGACGCTGTACTTCCACCTGCGCGACGGGGCGACGCACGACTTCAATCTCGCGAAGATGACGGACGCCACCAAGGGGAACGCCGAGTTCCGCTACCGCACCTGGGTGAACAACCAGGATTCGGTGGACGCGAAGCTCTGGGGCACGGACCAGCAGAAGATCCCGGTCGACCTCGATGACACCGTGCGCGCCGGCCAGTTCATCGCCTGGTCGGGGAACACCGGTCCCGGTGGTGCGTCCGCCGCCATCGACGACCAGGGCACCATGACGAGTTCCACCGGCAACAACCACCTCCACTACATGCTGGCGGTGAAGAGCGCGAGCCTCACCGGCGACGAGTGGGTCTTCGTGGACCCGTACGGGGTGTACGGCCAGGCCTCCACCGGTTGCTACGACCTCCTGAAGACCACGCGATTCGACCGGCTCATCGCCCCGTACTTCCCGACGTTCCACGGCGTCCCCCTGGCCGTCGTCAACGGCTACCTGGGCTACTACGCCCACATGGGGCTGCAGCTCGCCACGCTGAGTGTCCACACGCGGGACGGGAAGGTCCTCGCGTCCGGCTCGTTCCAGGGGGGCTTCGACCCCACGTGGGCGGTGTTCAACTATGCGACGCCAGCCGAGTTCGACTCCTTCTTCGCCGAGGCCCACGGCGCCGGCATGCGCCCCTACGAGCTGGGCGTGACGCTCGACTCACAGGGCCATAGGCGCTTCTCGGCCATCTACCGACCCCGCGCGGACGGCGACGGCTACGACACCTTCATGCAGCTCTCGAACGACGGGTGGGGCTCGGAGTGGCAGAGCAAGGTCGTGTCCTCGCACATGGGTCTGCACGACTTCTTCGGCTACCACGAGGGCGGGAACGACCTGCAGGCGGCGCTCTTCGTCAACACCGGAAGCGACTTCTACTACCACCGTCACACGTCGTCACAGGACATGGTGAACCTCGTGAACGGGGACGCGGACGACGGCTACCTCCCGGTGAGCTTCAACGTCGCGGAGCTCGCGAACGGCAACGTCTACTTCAACGTCATCACGGCCAAGACGGGAGACGCGCGGATGGTGCGGTGGGGCATGAGCCCGGCCGAGTACCAGTCCTGGAGCAACTACTTCTGGGCGAACGGCTTCCGGCTGCGGAAGGTGCAGGGCTACGCCAACTCCTCCCGCTACGCGGCCATCTGGTCGAAGTAGCTCACGCCTTCGCGGGGAGCTGCAGCAGCGTGCCGCCCTCCTGCGTGGCGGCGAGCGTCCCGCACGCGGCGCCAATCTCCTTGCCTCCCGAGTACCGCCGCGCGATGGGGGCGCCGAGCATCTGCAGGTGGTCGCGGAAGGCGCTCAGCTCCTCCGGCGTGGGCGGCAGGTACTTGCCCGTGGGGTCCGTCACGTCGATGAGGTCAATCTTCACCGGGATGCCGGCGAAGGCCTCCTTGAGCGCCACCGCGTCCTCGTAGCCCGTGTTGAAGCCGCGGATGGCCACGTACGCGAGCATCGCCCGCTCCTCGCGCACGGTGGTGTACTCGCGGATGGCGTCGATGAGGCCGGGCAGCGGGTGGGTGCGCTCGATGGGCAGCACCTTCAGGCGCTTCTCGGGAATCGCCGAGGTGAGCGAGAAGACCAGCCGGTAGGGGTGCCCCTCGCGCGTGTAGCGGCGGATGGCCGGCACCGTGCCCGCGGTGGAGAAGCTGATGGCCCGTCCGGAGATGGCGAGCCCCGCCGGGTGGCACAGGATTCCGGCAGCGCGAATCGTCTCCGTGTAGTTGAGCAGCGGCTCGCCCATCCCCATGAAGACGACGCCGCGCACCGGCCGGTCCGCCTCCGCGCGCACCTGCAGCACCTGGTCGACGATCTCCCACGTCTGGAGGTTCCGCTTGAAGCCGAGCTTCCCCGTCATGCAGAAGTCGCACGCCAGCGCGCACCCCACCTGGCTGGAGATGCACACGACGTACTTCGTGTCGAAGAGGGGGATGCGCACCGCCTCCACCCTGCCCCCGAGCGGCGACTCGAAGAGGTACTTGACGAAGCCGTCCTCGGCCCGGCGCCGCTCCACCACCGTGAGGCTCGGAAGCTCCGCCTTCTCGCGCAGCACGTCCGCGACACCGCGCGGGACCTGGGGGGCGCGCGCCACGTCCTCCACGGTCTGCGCACCATGGGCGAAGACCGCGGCGAACACCTTGCGCACCACGAGCGGAGAGGCGCCGCTGGGCGCGAGCTGCGCCTCCAGCTCGGACAGGGAGAGGGACTTCAGGTTCACGGCGGCGGCAACCTCAAGGAACGCCCTGAGGGGGAAGGCGGGAGCGCAGGAACTGGGTGAGCCGGCGGGCCACCTCCGGCGGCATCTTCGCCTTCAACGCCTCGCGGCAGATGCCGGGCGTGGCCCGGTAGCTCTCGACGAACTCCACGCACGGCGGGCACCCCGCGAGGTGCTCCCGCAGCTCGGCCGACACCTCCGCCGGCATCTCGCCGTCGAGGAAATCCAGCAAGAGATTGATGGAATCTTGACAGGTATACATCAAGCTCTCAGCGCGGCCGTGCTGCCGAAGGGGTAGATGCCCCACGCACAAACCGGTTTCACGGCTCCTTGTAGAAGCGGTCGATGGCCTCGCGCAGGGCCAGGCGTGCGCGGTGCAGCCGGCTCTTGATGGCCGGGACGGAGTCCCCCGTGGCCTCCGCAATCTGCTCGTAGCTGAGGCCCTCGGCGTCTTTCAAGAGGAAGACCTCGCGGTAGGCGTCCGGGAGGGCGTCCGTTGCCCTGCGGATGGCCTCTCCGAGCTCCGCATCGAGGGCCCGCTCCTCCGCCGGCTTGCTCCACTCGGGTGCTGGCGTCTCCAGCAGGGTGCCACGCTCGCTGAAGTCGGGCGCCTTCAGCTCCTCCTCGGCCATCTGCACCACCCTCCGGTGACGCAGCCGCATGAGGGCGTGGTTGGCGGCGATGCGGTGCACCCAGCTGCCGAACGCAGCCTCACCGCGGAAGCTCTGCAGGTGCTGGAAGGCGGAGAGGAACGTCTCCTGGGAGATCTCCGCGGCGTCCGCTTCCGAGCGCGTCATCCGCAATGCGAGCCCGTAGACGCGGTCACGGTGACGCTCGACCAGCTCCTCGAACGCGCCCATGTTGCCTGCCTGGGCGCTCGCGAGCAGCGCCTTGTCACCTTCCGGGCCCGGGGCGGTCATGGCGGGGCGGAGGAAGCCAGGGGAGACACCGCGCGTCAAGGCTTCGAGGCTCCGGTCGCCCGTTCAGCGGGCGGGCCTGGGCGGTCCACGGCTGACGTGGCGGCTGTCCCGAACCCAGAGACGGAACGGCTCTCGTGCCCACACGCCCGCGTAGTCCACGCCCACACGGGGCCCTCTCTCCACCCGGGCCTCGGGCACCGGTGGGGCGTCCACCAGGTGGAGCGCGTCCGAGAGGAGCGAGAGCCCGTTGTGTGCGCGCGTGATGCCGAGCTGCCGGCACAGCCGCCCCGGCCCATCCGTGCGCGCATCCGCGGGAAGTCCGTCCAGTGGCTCCACCGCGCGCACCAGCACGGCCGCCGCCTCTCCCTCGGGTCCGGTCACCGCGTTGAAGCAGAAGTGCATCCCGTAGATGAAGTAGACGTACGCATGCCCCCCGGGGCCGAACATCACCTCGGTGCGGGCGGTGCGGCCCTTCGCGGCGTGGCAGGCGAGGTCGTGGGCGCCCACGTAGGCTTCCGTCTCCACGATGCGGCCCGACCTCCAGCCAGCTTCCCCTGCCACCACCAGCACCTTGCCGAGCAGCTCGCGGGCCACCGTCAGTGCGGGGCGCTGGTAGAACGGCAGAGCAAGACGGTTCCCCTGCCCGTTCCGTTGCGCCATGGTGCGCGCCATGTCGACCCCTGGCCGGCTGTCAGGCATCCTGCTGCCCCTCTTCTCCCTGCGGTCCGCCACGGATTTCGGTATCGGCGACTTCGGTGCGCTGCCCGGCTTCTACCAGTGGATGAACGCGGCACGGCAGCGGATGTGGATGCTCCTGCCCCTCCTGCCCACCGCGCCGGGGGACCCCAGCCCCTACGCCACCCGGAGCGCGTTCGGCCTCAACCCGCTCTTCATCGACCTCGCGCGCCTGCCCGAGTGGCAGGCCCTCGGAGGCGAGGGCTCGCTGTCCCCGGAGGAGCAGGACCGCCTCGCAGAGGCGCGCGCGTCACGGCGCATCCGCTACGACCTCGTGTTCCCGCTGAAGACGGCGGCGCTGGACCGTGCCTTCGAGCGCTTCGAGCAGGAGGTGGCATCGGGCCCGCGGCACGAAGCGTTCTCCGCCTTCCAGACGGCGCACGCCAACTGGCTCCCGAGCTACGCCCTCTTCGCCGCGCTCTCCGAGGAGCAGGGGCAGAGGCCCTGGTGGGAGTGGCCGGAGGGCCTGCGCGAGCGGCGTCCGGAGGCGCTCGCGCAGGCCGGGCAGCGGCTGGCGCGACGGGTGCGTCACCATGCGTGGCTGCAGTGGGTGGCCGACGCGCAGTGGCACGAGGCCCGGGAGGCGGCGCGCGCGAGCGGAGTCCTCCTGTGTGGAGACGAGCCCTTCATCATCGGACAGGACAGCGTGGATGCCTGGTGCAACCCGCGCATCCTGCGCCGCAACGCCCGGCTGGGCGTGCCTCCGGATGCCCTCAGCGCGGAGGGACAGGACTGGGGTCTGCCGTACTTCGACTTCGCCGCCATGGACGCGGAGGGCTACGGCTGGCTCAGGGCACGCGCGCGCAACGCGGCGAGCTACTACGACCTGCGCCGGGTGGACCACGCGGTGGGCTACTTCCGCCAGTACATCCGCGACGAGCGGACGCCGCGTGGGCGCTTCCTCCCCGAGGACGAGCCCTCGCAGCGCGCGTTGGGCGAGCGCCACTTCCGGATGCTCTCCGAGGGCGCCGGCATCGTGGCCGAGGACCTGGGCGTCATCCCCCCCTTCGTGCGCGAGACGCTCGCCCGGCTGGAGCTGCCCGGCTACCGGGTGATGCGCTGGGAGCGGGACGACGGCACCTACCGCGACCCGGCCCACTTTCCCCGCATCTCGCTCGCCACCACCGGCACACACGACACCGACACGGCGGCGGAGTGGTGGGAGTCCTCCGCGGACTGGGAGCGCGAGGCGATGGCGCGCGTCTACCGGGCATTCGATGGCGTGCCGCTCACCCGCGAGTTCACGCCGCAGGTGCACGCGGCCCTGCTCGTGGCCACGCTCCACAGCGGGTCGGACCTGGCGGTGCTGCCCTGGCAGGACGTGCTCGGCACGCGCGACCGCATCAACCTGCCCGGCTCCATGAGCGAGGCCAACTGGAGCTACCGCATCGAGCAGGACGTGGACGCGCTGCTGTCCGTGGAGCAGACGCGGCAGGCGGC
>JAKEEX010000297.1 GCA_022616315.1 Myxococcaceae bacterium | reverse complement strand
TGCAGTGCGAGCGTGCGCTGCGTCTTCTGCGCCCTCAGCACCAGGAGCACGCCGTCCACCTGTGTGCCCAGCAGCACCGCGTCCACCACCGCGTTGACGGGCGGGCTGTCGAGGATGATGCGATCGAAGCGCTCGGCGAGTGCTCCGAGCAACGTGCCGAACGCCTGGGATTGCAGCAGCTCCGCCGGGTTCGGCGGCAAGGGGCCACTCGGGAGGACGAAGAGACCGGGCACCTCCGTGCTCCGCACCGCGGCCTCCACGCTCCCCTCCCCCACCACCAGCGAGCTGACGCCTGCGTCGCCGGGCACCCCGAACACGCGCTGAAGCCGCGGCCTGCGCAGGTCCGCGTCCACGAGGAGGACGCGGTGTCCGCTCTGTGCCATCGCCACGCCGAGGTTGACGGCGAGCGTGGACTTACCCTCCGAGGGCCCGCTCGACGTGACGACGAGCGTCTTCCACGGGCGGTCCGGCGACGCGAAGAGCAGGTTGGTGCGGATGCCGCGACAGCACTCCGCGGCGGGAGAGGTGGGGTTGCGGAAGACGTGCAGGTCCCTCTCGGACGGGCGCACCTGGGGGCCACCCGGAAGCGCCGGGAAGACCCCGAGCACGGGCACCTGCAGGTGCTCCTCCGCGTCCTGCTGGCCCTTCACCGTGTTGTCCAGGTGCTCGAGGAGCAGCGCGAGCATCACGCCCAGCCCCAGCCCGGCCAGCAGCGCGAGCAGGAGGTTGAGCGAGACGCGCGGGCTGACCGGGACGTCCGACGGGAGCGCGCGGTCCAGGATGCGCACGTTGCTCGTGCGCAGCAGGCCCGACAGCTCGATGTCCTTGAGCCGCTTCAGCACGATCTCGTAGAGGCGCTGGTCGTTGTCCGACTCCCGCTGCAGCCGGTCGAACTCGATCTGCTTCCGGTTGACCTCGAACGCCTCCTTCTTCGCGGCCTCGAGCAGGGCCAGGAGGTTCTTCTCGTTCTGCTTCGCCTCGAGGAGCTCCGTCTCCGCGGCCGTCACCCTCTGCTGCAGCACGCGCTGGATGTCCTCCTGCTGCGTCGTGAGCCGCTCGCGGCACGCCGTGAGCCTCGGGTGCCCATCGAGGTAGCGGTCCGCGAGCTCCGCGCACTCCGCGCGGGTGGCGAAGAGGCGCTGGCGCGAGTCGTCCAGGAGGCGCGAGTCCGCCATCGGCAGACCCTCTGCCCAGGAGGGCGCGCCCCTGGCCGCCTTGCGCAGCTCGGCCATGGCGTGCACCCGTGCATTCAGCTCGGCGATGCGGGTGCGCACCTGCGTGAGCGCCACGTTGAAGGCGTTGAGGCGCTCGCTGACGATGGAGAGCTTGTCCTGGAGCGCGGTGGTGAGGACGTCCGAGCTCTTCTTGAACTCGTACACCGCCATCTCGCTCGACTTGGACTTGACCTCCAGCTCCTTCAGGCGCTGCTCGAGCCAGACGGACGCGCTCTCGGACACCCGGAGCTTGAGGTCCAGGCTCTCGGCGATGTAGGCCTCGGCCAGCTCGTTGGCGAGGAGCGCGGCGCGCCTGGGGTCCTCGTCCCGCACCGTCACGCTCACCAGGCGGGAGGACTTCTCGAGCGTGACCGAAGCGCGCGCACGGACGAGGTCCACGGCGTCGATCTCCGCCATCAGCTGCGCGGCGAGCTTCTCGTCCTTCACGCCCGTGAGGCCGAGGAAGCTCCGGTCGGTGGCGAGGCCGAGCTTCTCCACCACGCGGCTCGCGACGGCGCGGCTCTCCATGATGGACAGCTGGGTCTGCGCGTACTCCTCGGCGAGGTAGTAGTTGGCGCGCTCCTCGTTCAGGACCTCCTGCACCTCGCTGCTGTCGAGCACCCGTGGGGACGACAGGTCGATGATGACGGTGGTGGTGGCCGAGTAGATGCGCGGCTTGCGGGCGGTGTAGACGCCGACGAGCGCGACGGCCAATGCCGTCACCCCGGCCACGAGCCAGCGGCCCCGCCAGATGGCTCGCAGGTAGGAGAGGACCTGCGCGGCGTCCAGGCCGTCGAGCTCCGGCTCCGTGCTGGTCCCTTCCAAGGCCCTGGCTCTCCGCGGGAGCCCCAAATCCCCTCTCCCCCTGGGAGAGGGACAGGGTGAGGGGGAGGTGGCGAAGGCGTGCTTCGCCGTGAATCCAGCGCCGACACTGCCCCGTCCCACTCCGGGCGGTCAACTTCCCAGCCGTCCCCGCGTGACGGCTGCCGCCCGGCCGCACGCCCTCCCGCATTGCGGGCTCCACGCGGGTGGATTTGGCCCCCGTTCGCGCGCTGTGTTACGAGCCAACGCGCATGGAGCGGAGCACCTCGGTCATCATTCCCTTCAATGACGCCTCTGCGGGCGCCGCGGTCGCGCTGGCGGCCGAGCTGGCAGGGAAGGCGCAGGTCATTCTCGCGGGCACCGGCTCGGAGCCGCCCGGACTGACGGGCCCGGAGCTCTCGGTCCTCGCGGGTCGGCCGGGGAAGGGCGCCGCCATTCGTGAAGCGCTCTCCCAGGTGCGCGCTCCCGTCACGGTCATCCACGACGCGGACGTCTCGTGCCCGCCCGAGACGCATGACGCGCTGATCGCGCCGCTCCGGGAGGACACGGCGGATGCCGTGTATGGCAACCGCTTCGCTGGGCGTCCAGACGAGCAGACGCTCGTGGGTCGGTCCCTGAGCCGGATGGGCGAGCGCGTGACGGGCCAACGACTCTCGGATCCGCTCACCGGCCTGCGCGCCTTCCGCACGGACACGCTCCGGAGCATCACCCTCACCAGCGACGCGGACGAGGTGGACGCGGAGCTCCTGGTGAAGCTCGCCGCCCAGCGCTTCCGCTTCGCCGAGGTTCCGGTCACCCCGGAGCGCTTCCCCCGACGCTCCATGCTCGGGGCTGCGCGGCAGCTGGCCACCCTCCTTCGCTACTCCGCGTTCCGCAACGACGCGGACAATCTCCACGAGGGCTACAACACGCTGGCCCACATGGACGGCGCGACGAACTACAACGCGTGGCTGGGCCGCCGCTTCCGCCAGCACCTGGGTGCGCGGGTGCTGGAGATCGGCGCGGGCATCGGCACCATCACGCGCGAGATCGAGAAGGGGCGCGAGCTCGTCGTGGCGCTCGAGGTGGACGGCTTCTACGTGGACCGGCTGAAGAACGTCTTCCGCGACAGACCCCACGTCCAGCCGTACCTGTCCGACGTGGCGCTGGCGGACTGGGAGGCGCTGCGCGAGCGCCACTTCGACTCCATCCTTCTCTCCAACGTCCTCGAGCACATCCCGGACGACGCCGCCGCGCTGCGCCGCTTCCGCCAGGTGCTGCCCGAGGGCGGCACGCTGGTGCTGCTCGTCCCCGCGCTGCCCTCGCTCTTCGGTGCGATGGACGAGGCGGTGGGGCACCACCGGCGCTACACGCGCGAGGGCCTGAAGACGCTCCTCGAGGAGAACGGCTTCAGCGTGGAGCGGCTCGAGTGGATGAACCTGTTGGGCATCCCGGGCTGGTACGTGAACGGGCGCATCTTCCGCCGCCGCGCCGTGCCGAAGCTGCAGCTCAAGGTCTACGACACCGTGGCACCCCTGCTCGCCGCCGCGGAGTCGAAGGTGCGTCTGCCGGTGGGCATGAGCCTCTTCGCGGTCGCAAGGGTCCGCGGGTCCGAAGCCTCCACCGAAGCGTGAGCGACCCGACTCCGTCCATCTCCCCTCTCCCTCTGGGAGAGGGACAGGGTGAGGGGGTTGGAGCTCGAACCGCCGCCACCCGGATGAACGGGGCCTGGGTCCTCGTGGCCGCGGTCTACCTTCTCCTCTTCCCCTACCACCCGGGCCTCCGCTCACCGAACGAGCTCTGCCGTCTCTGGCAGACACGAGCGCTGGTGGAGTACGGCACGCTCCACCTCAACCCGGCTCTGCGTGACTTCGGCCCGGTAGGCGACCTCTCGGTGAAGGACGGGCGCTACTACCCCTCCAAGGCGCCGCTGCTCTCCTTCGCCGCAGTCCCAATCTACAAAGCGCTCTCACTCGCAGGCGGAAGCCACCGCTTCGCAGTCCCCGAGGTGCCGCTGGTCTTCTGGAGCCGCCTCCTCCTCACGGTCCTTCCGACGCTGGGGATGCTCCTGCTGCTGCGCCGCTATCTCCTCGCGCACCTCTCCGCACCGGTGGCGGATGCGCTCGTCGTCACCTACGCACTCGGCACGCTGGCGCTCAGCTACTCGTTGCTCTTCATGAGCCACCAGACGACGGCAGTGCTCCTCTTCGGTGGCTTCTACGCACTCTGGCGTTGCGCCCGCGGCGAGTGGCGCGAGCGTGGCTACATCCTCGCGGGCGCCTGCGCGGGTGCCACGGTCGCCGCCGAGTACACAGGAGCCCTCGGAGTGGCCGGGCTCGTGCTCTACGCAGTCCTGACGCACCTTCTGCGCCCCGAGCCACTCTCAGAACGCCTGCGCACACTCGGCCGCGCGGCCGCACTCGCCACGCTCGGCGCACTCCCCTTCGTGCTCGGGCTCTTGGCGTACCATCAGGCCGCATTCGGGCACCCGCTGCACAGCGGCTACAAGTACCTCGCTGACGCCGCCTACCAGCCGTGGCACCTGGGCGGCTTCCTCGGCATCCGCACGCCCGACGTGCGCGCCTTCGCGCTCTCCTTCTTCTCGCCGTTGCGCGGGCTCATCCCCCTGGCGCCGTTTCTCCTGCTCGCGCTTCCGGGCGTGCGCCTCTTGCCGCGTCAGGGAGCGGAGGCGCGCGCGCTGCGTGCCTTCACTGTCACGCTCTTCGCGGGCTACGCCTACTTCACGTCGTCCTTCACCTACGACTCGTGGGGCTGGACCACGGGCCCGCGTCACCTCACGGGCCTGGTGCCCTTCCTCCTCCTGCCGGTGGGCTTCACCCTCGAGCGTCTCCGAGCGCGCGGCCCACGCTGGCTCCTGGGCGCCGCTGCGGGCCTGTGCGCCGCGGCGATCCTCGTCACCGGTGCGCTGACCACCGTGAACTACGTGCCGGACTCCGTCTCGAGCGCCCTCTTCGGCCTGGTGTTGCCCCTGTGGCGAGACGGCTTCTTCCCGCCCACGGTGTTGAGCTTCCTCGGCATGCCCACGCCACTTGCGGGCGGGTGGGTCGTCGTGTGCCTCGCCGCCGCGGCACTCCTCGTGGTGGCAAAGCTGGGCCAGGGCCGCGCACACCTGCTCGGCGCGGGAGTCGCAGTGGTCCTGGTACTCGGGGCACTCGCACTCACCACGCGGAACGGGCCCGCGGACGACGGAGCGGTGGCGCACTTGAAGTCGGTGTGGCTCGCCCCGCCCGGACAGGCTGCGACCTATTGGCCTACGCCGCCACTGCACCGTTGAGCGAAACCGCCTCCGGCGCCAGTCAGTGGTCAGAGGTCGTCAAGATTGACGTGGACGTGGACGTGGACGGCGACGCTCACTGCACGACCGCCGCCGCTGTCACCTGACCGAAGTTATTCACGGTGAGCGCCACGCGCGTGCCCGGCCTCCACGGACGGAAATCCGGCTCGGAGTCGAGCTCGAGGGTATGCCGCTGTCCGTCCCCCCATGCGATGTGCACGGCGTACTCCTCCTTGCGCTGGAGCCGGTCGAGCGGGCCCGCGGTGACGTCCGGCCAGCGCGGCGTATCCACGCCACCACTCACCATGCGCGAGTCCACCTGCTTCCACACGTACGTGTCGTAGCTGCACTGCTGCGCGTAGACGGGAACCTCGCGGTACCGCGTCTCGTCGCGGCAATCCTCGTACGACTCGCTGCAGTACCGCGTGACGTCCTCGCAGACCTCCTCGGCGAACCCGTTGCCAAGATCCTTGCGCCGGCACCGCTCCTCCGTCCCGCATGCCACCTTGCGCGACTTCGTCCGGCACACCCGCTCCGTGCCGTCCGCCACCTTGCGCGTTCCCCTCTGCGCGCGGTGACAGGCGCGGATGTTCGACACCCCGGCCACCTCTCCCCTTCCATTGACGGGCATCACCGACGCACGCGGTGACAGCTGGTCGCGCCAGCCCTCCCGCGTCTCACGGACGAAGCGCTCCTGGTCCACGGTGCGCGTCCATCGCACCTGCTCCACGCGTCCCTCGTTCCGGTGCTCGCGCAGTCCCCACCAGAGGAAGGTCCCGAAGCCGCCGAGGAGGGTGAGCATCACGAGCCGCCTCGGGACACCACGCGACCTTCGCGGGACGGGCGGCGCGGTCACCTGCGGCACGGGCTCGGGCACAGGCTGCGGGTCTGCGACAGCACCCATCTCCGATGCGCCACGCTGCAACCGCGCCGGAGCCTCTGCTCGCGGTGCACTGCAGTTGCGGCAGCGGAGCACATCGCCCGCATTCCCAGCGCCGCAGTACTCGCAGAACCAGTCCACGCCCGCTTCCGCCTTCGCGACGACAGCGGCCTCGGTCACACCCTCTCGAACGGAGCGGCCCGACTCCGTCTGCGGCCCGAAGTCGAAGGCGGACTCGGGACCATCCACCTCGCGCGGGCTCCCACACTGGGGACAGTGTCGCTCCCGGCCAGCAATTCCCTCCCGCTGGCACGAGCTGCACTTCCACAGCCCCTCGATGATGCGGCGGCGTGACATTGCGGCGACTCTAGCTCTGCTGCGGGCGCCGCAGGCCCAGCACCGACATGCGGTGAACCACGGTCCGCCGCGGCACTCCCATCCGCCGGGAGGCCTCGGCCACGTTCCACCCCGCATCGACGAGCGCCGCGAGGAGCGCCGCCTTTTCGGCCGCCGCCTTCGCACCCGCCACGCCGAGCCGAACCCCCTCCTCCCGCAGCCGCACGGGAAGGTCTTCGGGCCGGACACCGTCTCCCACCGCCACCCGCGCTGCGCGCCAGAGCGCCGCTTTCACAGCGTCCACGTTCCCCGGCCACGCATCCGCCATCACCAGCGCCCGGGCCTGCGCATCGAGGTGGAGCCCCGGACGGCGCAAGCGCTCGCGAATGCGACCCAGCTCCACCTCCACGAGCGCGGTCAGCTCCGCGGGCCGGTCGCGCAGAGGCGGGACCACCACGCGTCCATGCGCGAAGCGCCCGGCGAGCGCGGGGACCATGCCTTCGGGCCGCCGCGTCGTCCCCACGAGCACCGCTCCCTGCCACGTCGAGAGCGTCTCTTGCGCCTCCGCTGGCAGCCTGTCCACGTCCTCCACGAAGAGCGCGGGCGCGAGCACCGACGTCAGCTTCGCGGCCGCCCCGGGCGCCGCGCCCGCCACGGTGAGGGCGGGTCCCACCCCGTACAGCTGCAGCAGCCGCCGCGCCCAAAGTGCCTTGCCCACTCCGGCCTCTCCCTCCAGCAGCACGGGGACACGCAGCCGCGCCAGGTGCTCCAGCAACTGTGCGAGCCGCACCATCACGGGCTCACGCACCACCGGCAGCTCCTCGCCCCCGTCCTCGGCGCCGAGGACATGCGCGAGCAGCGCCGGCGCGTGCGCTCCATCCTGTGGGAAGAGCGTCCGCCGCTGCTCGCCTGGTGCCGCGGTGTCACCGCCGGACAGGCGCAGGCACGCCTCGGGCCCGAGCGCGAACAGGACGGCGCTCTCCTCCGCGACACCGCCCCCGGTCGGCGCATGCACCTCGGAGAGCGCCACCGTCCCGCCGCGACGCTCGGCGCGAGCCACCACGGCCTCGAGCCACGGCTCCAGCTGCCACGTGGGTCGCACCAGGCCGAGCCAGGGCAAGGCCGAGACACGCACCAGCGTCAGCGAGCATCCACCGAACGCGAGCTGGTCCCCCGAACGCAGGAGCATGGGCGACGTCAGCTGGACCTCGTTCAGCCGGACAACTCCCCCCTCCCCCACGGGCCTCGCCACCACGCCCTCCGCCTGGACCCGAAGCTCCACCCCGGCGCCCGTCATCGACGCGCCCCCGGGGACGACTGCTCCGGTCGAATCGAGTCGCAGCGCGTCAATCAGGGGGAGATGGGACGTCCCGTCCCCCCGCAGCACCTGGACACGGTAGTGCGGGGACAGGGAGGCGGCTGGCGGGGGGGCAGGTCGACGGCGAGCCATGGGGGCGCCACGCTACCGTACAGGACTGGACGGAGCCTGCCCGGGTGCGGGAAGAAATCGGCCGTCCCCCGGGTCGTTCAGGCCTCCAGTGAATAGCCTCGGGCCCTGCTCGTCAGGCATGGAATCCGGACCCGGAGATTCGCCATGACCCAGCTCACCGCTGCTCTGCTCCTGCTCCTCACCCTTACCGGCGCCAACCTGGGAGGCGAGGCGCGCCTCCCGGCTGCCGCCTCCCCCGAGTCGGGCGTCCGCTCCGCCCCCCTCGCCGAGATGCCCGGGGACGATGACGACGACGATGATGACGACGACGATGACGACGACGAGGACGTCTACGTCGCCTGACGAGACGCTCGTCGCTCTCGACCCGTCCATCCTGAAGAGAAAGAGCCCCCGTCCGCCCGCCTGCTGCTGGCGCCGTTGACCCGGGGGTGCTCGGCCCATATTCACGCCTGGGCCTCTCGTCTCGCCTCCGGATGGAACTCCCCCTCTCCCGAACCTCACTTCATCGCCCGCCTCCGGTGGGGGATGCCTTCGCCCGCCTCCTCGAGCGCCTGCAGTCCGGCCACCGCGTCCAGACGCAGGGGCTGAGCGGCGCGGCCCGCGGGTACGTCCTCGCCCGTCTCTCGCGTGAGCGTCAGGCACCGCTCGTCTGTCTCACACCGGACGAGGACTCAGCGGAGGCGCTCGCGCACGACCTCGCGTTCTTCCTCGGGGGCAGCGGGAGCCTCCAGGCACCGCACGTGCTGCGGCTCCCCGCGGACGAGGTGCTCCCCTATGACGAGCTCGCCCCGGACCGCGCCCTGGTGGCCGAGCGGCTCGGGACCCTCTTCCACCTCAGCCAGGGCACACGCTTCCACGCGCTGGTGCTCTCGGTGCGCGCGCTGGCGCGCAAGGTGCTCCCACCGGACGTGGTGCGCGAGCTGTCCGAGCGGGTCAAGGTGGGTCAGGACATCGAGCGCGACGCGCTGGCGCGCAAGCTCGTGGACATGGGCTACGACTCGAGCCCGCTCGTGGAGGACGTGGGCACCTTCTCGGTGCGCGGTGACATCCTGGACGTCTTCAGTCCCCTCTACCCGCGCCCGGTGCGGCTGGAGCTCTTCGGGGACACCATCGAGTCCATGCGCGCGTTCGACCCGGAGTCGCAGCGCACGACGGACACGGTCCAGGAGCTGCTGCTCTCCCCTGCGCGCGAGCTGCTCGTCACGGACCGGACGCGCCCCCGGGCCGAGGCCGCCGCGCGCGCCGCCGCCGAGCGCATCGACCTCCCGACGTCGAAGCTGCGCGAGCGATTGGAGACGCTCCGCGAGGGACTCCCGGGCTTCGGGATGGAGCCGCTGCTGCCCGGCTTCTTCGAGGGCGGGCTGGCCACGCTCTTCGACTACCTGCGCGGCTGGCACGCTTCGCCCCTCGTCTACGTGGATGACCCCGTGGGCGTGGAGCGCGTGGTTGGCGAGCTCTGGGGCGAGGTGACGCAGTCGGCGGAGGCCGCGGAAGCACGGGGAGACCTCACCTGTCCGCCCGGCGACCACTTCCTGACCGCGGACGAGGTCGCCACGCGCCTCGCACCGCTCACGGTGCTCGAGGGAGGTGGGCTCACACTCTCCCCTCTCCCCCTGGGAGAGGGACAGGGTGAGGGGGATGTGCTTCCTATCCACTTCTCCTTCGCCACCACCCGGGACGTGCGTGAGGCCATCCTCGCCCACCACGGTGAAGAAGGGGCCCTCACGCCACTGGTGGAACGCCTCCAGCGCTGGCGCGACGCGAAGACACCGTGCGCGGTGGCCTGCGGAACTCTGGGTCAAGCAGACCGCCTCAAGCGCCTCCTGAACGAGCGCAACGTGAGCGTGAAGCTGCACACGGAGCCGCTCGGAGACGCGAGGAGCCTCTACGACCCCGCAATCCCGATCCACCTCTTCACGGGCGAAATAAGCCACGGCTTCGTGGACAGCGCGGGAGGCCTCGCGCTCCTCTCGGACGAGGAGATCTTCGGCACCCGCGCGCGCCGTCGCGTCACGAAGGCGCGCAAGGTGGTGGACTTCGCGCAGGCGTTCCGCGACCTGAAGGAGGGGGACATCATCGTCCACACCGACTTCGGCGTCGGGCGCTACCTGGGCCTCGTCAAGATGGACGTCCGGGGCATCCCCGGGGACTTCCTCAAGCTGGAGTACGCCGGCAAGGACAAGGTGTACCTGCCCGTCCAGCGGATGCGCCTCATCCAGAAGTGGACCGGCGGGGACCCGGAGAAGGTGGTCCTCGACAAGCTGGGCGGCACCTCCTGGGAGAGGACGAAGAAGCGGGTGAAGGAGCAGCTGCTGAAGATGGCGGCGGAGCTCCTGCAGATGTACGCCGCGCGCAAGGCCCACGAGGGCCACGCCTACGGCCCGCCGGACCGCTACTTCCACCAGTTCGAGGCGGACTTCGAGTTCGACGAGACGGCGGACCAGGTGAAGGCCATCGAGGACGTGCTCGCGGACATGCAGAAGCCCACGCCCATGGACCGGCTGGTCTGCGGGGACGTGGGCTACGGCAAGACGGAGGTGGCCATGCGCGCCGCCTTCAAGGCCTCGCTGGACCGCAAGCAGGTGGCGGTGCTGGTTCCCACGACGGTGCTCGCGCAGCAGCACTTCCTGACGTTCTCGAAGCGCTTCAAGGACTACCCGGTCTCCATCGAGGTGGTGTCACGGATGAAGACGCCGCAGGAGACGCGCGACATCCTGCGGCGCGCGAAGGAGGGGCGGCTCGACATCCTCATCGGCACGCACAAGCTGCTGGGGGGCGAGGTGAGCTTCAAGGACCTGGGGCTCATCATCGTGGACGAGGAGCAGCGCTTCGGCGTGAAGCAGAAGGAGGCGCTGAAGCGGCTGCGGACGCAGGTGGACGTGCTGACGCTCACCGCGACACCCATTCCCCGGACGCTGAACATGGCCATGTCGGGCGTGCGGGACATGAGCATCATCGCCACGCCGCCGCAGGACCGCCGCGCCATCCGCACCTTCGTGCAGAAGCACGACGAGGCCGTCATCCGCGAGGCCATCCTGCGCGAGGTGAAGCGCGGCGGGCAGGTCTTCTTCGTGCACAACCGCGTGGAGTCCATCGGCTCCGTGATGGACATGCTGGAGGAGCTGGTGCCCGAGGTGCGCGTGTGCGTGGCGCATGGGCAGATGCGCGAGGGCGAGCTCGAGAAGGTGATGACCGCGTTCGTGGAGCGCAAGTACGACGTGCTCCTGTCCACCGCCATCATCGAGAGCGGCATCGACATCTCCACCGCGAACACGATGATCGTGGACCGCGCGGACACCTTCGGTCTGGCGCAGCTCTACCAGCTGCGCGGGCGCGTGGGCCGCTCGAGCGAGCGCGCCTACGCATACCTCCTGGTGCCCACGCGGCGTGCAGTGACGAAGGACGCGCAGCGGAGGCTGGAGGTCCTGCAGGCGTTCACCGAGCTGGGCGCGGGATTCTCGATTGCAAGCCACGACCTGGAGATTCGAGGCGCGGGGAACCTCCTGGGCGCCGAGCAGTCAGGGGCCATCGAGGCCATCGGGTTCGACCTGTACGCGCAGCTGCTGGACGAGGCGGTGGCCGAGCTGAAGGGCGAGCCGCTCCGGCAGCAGGTGGAGCCGGAGGTGCAGCTGCCGATTCCCGCGCTCATCCCGGACGACTACGTGGCGGACGTGCACCAGCGGCTCGTCTTCTACAAGCGCTTCAGCCAGGCGGGTACGCCGGACGACGTGTCCGATTTGCGCGCTGAGCTGGTGGACCGCTTCGGAGAAGCCCCCGACGAGGTGGACCACCTCTCGGACCAGACGCTGCTGAAGATCGACATGCGCGACCTGCGGCTGCGCGCACTCGAGACGGGAGCAGCCAAGGTGGTCGTGACCCTCGGCCCGGACGCATCGATGGAGCCGCTGAAGCTCGCGGCCCTGGTGCAGAAGAGCCAGGGCATCTACCGCCTGACGCCGGACATGAAGCTGGTGGCCAGGGTGCCCATGGAGACCCGGGGCGCGGGTTTCATCACCGAAGCCAGGAAGGTGCTGAGGGACCTGGGCACCTGCGCGCTCACCTGAGCCCCTCGCGTCCCCGCAACCCCCTACACTCCACGCTCGATGCACGAAGTCCCACTCCTGGTGACCGCGCGTCTCGACCTGGTCCCCCTGACACAAGGGATGCTCAGTGCCCTCCTCCTGGGAGACCGCGCGAGAGCAGAGTCGCTGGGTGGCTTCCAGATTCCACCCGACTGGCCACCGTCGGAGGACACGGGCTTCTTCCTCCACGGTCTCCAGGCCCTCCGCGACACGCCCGCGAGTCAGCAGTGGCACCTCCGCGCCTTGGTTCTCCGCGAGGACGTTCGGATGCTCATAGGCCACGCCGGCTTCCACGGTCCGCCCGATGCACAGGGCGAGGTCGAGCTCACCTACGAGGTCCTTCCCACGTGGAGACGACACGGATTCGCGCGCGAGTCCGTGCAGGCCCTCATGGCCTGGGCCGCGCATGAGCAGGGCGCGAAACGCATCGCCGCCTCGATTGCACCGGACAACGCCCCCTCGCGCCGCCTCGTCGAGCAGCTTGGCTTCCGGATCTCAGCAACGAACACGCAATCGAAGGCCGAGGAACGCTGGGTCTTCGACCTCTCTCGCTGAGCAGCTAGAGCCCATACGGCGTACACGACACACTCTCAGGTAGTAAGAGGAGCTCATGGGTGTCCAGGTCCAGGTTG
>JAKEEX010000296.1 GCA_022616315.1 Myxococcaceae bacterium | reverse complement strand
ACCAGGAACTCGGCGAGGCCGTAGTCGATGCCCGCGGTGATGGCCACCTGGCCGAGCAGGTTCGCCCAGGCGGTGAAGAAGCCGACCCGCGGACCTCCGAGAAGCGCCGCCCAGTGGTACAGCGCGCCGGCGGTGGGAAAGGACGAGGCGAGCTGCGCGAGCGAGGCCGCCACCGCGAGCGTCAGGCACGCCACGAGCGGCCACCCGAGCCCCATGACGAGCGGCCCACCCGCGCGCAGCCCGTACCCGTAGAGCGTCACCGCACCCGTGAGCACGGAGATGATGGTGAGCGAGAGGGCGAAGTTGCCGAAGCCGCCCAGGTCGCGCAGCAGCTGCTGCGCATAGCCCAGCCCCCGCAGCTGCGCCTCGTCCACCTCGCGCTGGCGCTCCCTCTGGCTCGTCATCCCGAAGGACGCTAGCAACCTCAGCGCTGCTTCATGGCCCGGCTGTCCAGCCCGTGTTTCTTCACCAACCGTTCGATGGATTTGCGGTGAACGCCGCTCTCGCGGGCGGCCCGGCTGATGTTCCCGCCGCAGCGGCGCAGCAGCTGCGTGAGGTACTCGCGCTCGAACTTCTCCAGCAGCTGCTCCTTCGCGTCCTTGAAGGAGAGGTGCTCGTTGAAGGGGAGCGGCCCCTCCCGGACGTTGCCGCGCACGCGCGGGGGCAGGTGCTCGGGGAGCACCTCGTCGCCCTCGGAGAAGGTGAGCACGTGGCTCAGCACGTTCATCAGCTCGCGCACGTTGCCCGGCCAGCGGTAGCCCTTCAGCTCCTCGAGCGCCGCGGGGCTGAAGCGCTTGTGCCCGTGGAGAGCCACCACCTCCGCGTCCGCCAGCGCTCGCCTCACGATGAGCGGGAGGTCCTCCGTGCGCTCGCGCAGCGGCGGCAGCTGCACCGTCAGCACGGAGAGGCGGAAGAAGAGGTCCTCGCGGAACTGGCCCGCGGCCACCTGCTCGGCCAGGTCCCTGTGGGTCGCGGCGATGATGCGCACGTCCACCGGGAGGACGTCGTTGGACCCCACGCGCCGCACCTCGCGGTTCTCCAGCACGCGCAGGAGCTTCGGCTGCAGGTCGAGCCTCAGCTCGCCCAGCTCGTCCAGGAAGATGGTGCCACCCCGCGCCCGCTCGAAGGCGCCGGGCCGCGCGCTCGTGGCCCCCGTGAAGGCGCCCTTCTCGTGGCCGAAGAGCTCGCTCTCGATGAGGTCGGGCGGGATGGCGCCGCAGTCCAGCACCACCAGCGGGCCCGTCCGCCGCGCGCTCAGGGAATGGATGGCCCGCGCCACCAGCTCCTTCCCCGTGCCCGTCTCCCCCTGGAGGACGACCGACAGGTCGAGCGGCGCAATCTTCCGGATGAGGCTGAAGACCTGCCGCATCTTCACGGACGCGCCAATCATCTCCCCGAGCTGGCCATCCGCCGCGGGCTCGACCCTCACCTCCTCGTCCACGAGGGAGAAGTGGAGCGTGGACTGGCCCACGCGAATCAACGAGCCGGTCGAGAGGTATGCGCGCTCCACCCGTCGGCCATCCAGGAAGGTGCCGTTGGTGGAGCCCAGGTCCACCAGCAGGTAGCCGCGCTCGGTCGTCCGGATGTCGCAGTGGTGACGGCTGACGGTGCGGTCCCCGGCGAGGACGACGTCGTTGGTGGCGTGGGCACCGACGCGGACGTGCTCCTTGTCGGTGAGCACTTCACGGCCTGCGTGCGGCCCCGTCCGCACCTCGAGCCTGCAGCGGCGCAGACGGAAGGAGGCGCGCTGCTCGAAGGGCAGTGCCTGCGCCGAGGTGATGAGCGCCTCCTGGAGCGCGTCGTCCAGGACCTCATCCCCCGGAGCCGTGGGCACGTCGTCCGGCGTGATTGGAGCGTGTGTCTTGGCGAGGCCCATGGGTGGCGGAAGCCGCAACGCCCGCGAGCCTTACGGCAGCCGCACGCGCGCCCGCAAACCCGCCCGTCTCAGGTGAAGCGCGCGAGCGTCTCGCGGAGCTTCCTGACCGAGGGATATGTATTGAACAGAACAACCTGCGGGTCCGCCTCCAGCACCGCGCGCAGCTCGGGGGTGCGCGCGAGGCTCCTGTCCACACCGAGGAGCAGGCCCGGGTCGGCCCGGGTGCGGAGCTCCTCCCTGCGGCGCGCCAGCACGGCGGCGTGCCAGGGGTGGAAGAACTCCACCGCCACCTCGCGGCCACTCTCGCGGTGGCGGAAGGTGAGGTCCGGCACGCACGTGCCGCGGGTTCCCACGTGCCGCGGCGTGGGGGTGAGGTCCAGGGCCCACTCCGCGTCCTGCGCGAAGGCCTCCTCCACCACGCGCAGCTCGGGCGGGAGCCAGCCGAGCGCGGAGGGGTGCGGCGAGACGAGCGGGTCCGCGTCCGTCAGGCGCAGGGTGGCGGCGTGGCCCCTGCTCTCGACACGTGCGGTGAGCTCCCAGCGCTGCAGCTCCGGCACCACGGTGAGGAAGGTGGCGAGCTGAAGCCCGTACTTCTTCTGCAGGTCCACCACCGCGCCCGGGCCCTCCACCTCCAGCACCCAGTCCTCCTCCACCCGGCGCACCTCGGCCACCAGGCGGCAGAAGCGGAGCCAGCGCAGCACGCGTCGCACCCGCAGCAGCTCCGGCTGGAAGGCGCGCAGGGTGACGGACCGGGCGGAGAGGAGCGGCCCCTGGGCGAGCGCGAGGTTGTAGCGCTCGAGGAGCTGCCGTGGGGAGAGCGCCTCCCATGCGGTCAGCGGGCGGACCGCGGGCAGGTCCGCGTACAGCTCCTCCCGCGCGGCCCCGAGCCCCGCGGGGAGGCGCGCGCCGAGTCGGGCCTCGTACTCCGCGAAGGAGGCCTCCTCCGGGAGCTCACGGAGGACGGCGGCGGCGACATGGACGTGGCTCGAGCGACGCGCGGAGGCCTCCTCGGATGCAGCGGCGAACTCCATGCGGTCCACCAGCAACTTGGAGAGGCCGCGCGCCACCTGCGGTTGCCGGCTGGCCCCGGCGAGGGCCGCGAGGGTCTCCTCCACCTCCTCGCGCGGGTGCCCCAGGTGCGCCGCCACACAGCCCACCATCCGCTCCGCGAGCGAGCGCAGATGAAGCGCGTCCACGTCCACGAAGAGAGGACGCAGCACGCCGTCGCGCACGCGCTGGCGCAGGAGGCCCCGTGTCAGCACGTCCACGCTCCGTGCTGTCGCCTGCGCTCGCTGATGCCCGCCTCCGCCGTCCCACGCGTCAGCACCTCGTAGAGGACGGCGCGCTTGCCCGGGCGCATCCGCAGCACACGGCCCAACCTCTGCACGTGCTCGCGCACGCTGCCGCTGCCGGAGAGCACCACGCCCACGCGCGCCTCGGGCACGTCCACGCCCTCGTTCAGCACGCGGCTCGTCAGGAGGACCGGCAGCGTCCCCGCGGCGAACGCGGCGAGCAGCGCCTTGCGCTCGGGGAGTGGCGTGTGGTGGGTGAGGGCCGGCAGCACGAAGTGGTGGGCGAGCCGGTACACCGTCTCGGTGTCGTCCGCGAAGACGAGGATGCGGTCCTCGCGGTGGCGCCTGAGGATGCGCCAGAGGGCTTCGCGCTTCCCCTCGCTGAAGAGGGCCAGCCGGCGCTGCTCCCGGTAGGCGGCGAAGGCCTCGCGGCCCTCCGGCGAGCGGTGCGTCTCGGAGAGGAAGCGCGCCCAGCCTCCCGGTGCCGAGAGCGTCAGCCCCCGCCCACGCACGAACGCGAGGTAGAGCGCCCGTGCCGCGTCGTGTGCCGCCTGCTCCCCGGGCGTGAGCGCCACCTCCACCGTGTGGACGTCGTAGGGCGCGAGGTACCTCCCCTTCAGCGCGCGGATGTCGGCGCGGTAGACGAGGGGCCCGAGCAGCTCCTCCACCACGCGCTCACCGCCGTCGGTGCGCTCGAGCGTGGCCGTCAGCCCCAGCCGCCACGGGGCGATGGCGCCCTGGGCGATGAAGCGATAGCTGGGGGCCGGCAGGTGGTGACACTCGTCGCACACCAGGAGCCCGAAGCGGTTGCCGTGGAACTCCGTGTGCAGCGCCGCCGAGTCGTAGGTGGTGACGGTGATGGGCTGCCGGTCGCTCACACCGCCCCCGAGCACTCCCACCGCCACCGGAAGGTGCTGCTGCAACACCTGCTGCCACTGCGCGAGCAGGTCCAGCGTGGGCACCACCACCAGCGTGGGCCGCTTCACCTGCGCGATGGCGAGCACGGCGAGGAGCGTCTTGCCCGCGCCGGTCGGCAGCTCCACCACGCCTCTTCCACCCGCCCGTTGCCACGCCACGAGCGCCTCCTCCTGGTGCGGGAAGGGCTCCACCTCACGCAAGAGCGCGAGAGGGAGGGGCTCGAAGCGGCGCGCACGATCCTCGCACGGCACCCCGAGCGCGCGCAGGCGCAGCACCGCCTCGCGGTAGCGCCACGCCGGCGCGCGCCACACCCCGGTGCGGGTGTCGTGGACGAAGAGGCGCGCGAGGAGCGCATCCTCCGGCAGGGAGGGTGCCAGGAGTGTACCGCCCTCGAAGTCGAGCACCACCGGTGTCAGGGGAGTCCCTCGCGTCGCGTCGCGCCGTGGGCGCCCCGTATGCGGGCGCCGGCGTCGCCTCGAGGAGGATATCGTGGCCCAAGGTGCCTTGCCCCGGGCGAACGGAGCGGGTGAAGGTGCCCTCGAGCCCCCCATGCCAGTCAAGAAGCCCAGGGTGAAGCGCCCGGCCGAGAAGAGCGCGCGCCTCGCACCGGCCGCGGGGGCCCGTCGGGCGCGTGCGCCGCGCAAGACCGTGGCCATCCTCTCGCGCAAGCGCTCGCTCTACTCGACGCGCAGGCTGGTGGAGGCGGTGAAGCAGCGCGGTCAGCGTGCCCTCGTGCTCGACACCTTGCGCTGCACCATGGTCATCCACTCCGGCGCGCCGAAGATGGTCTTCCGCGGCGTGGAGCTGCGCGGGCTCGACGTGGCCATTCCGCGCATCGGTGCGTCCATCACGCCCTACGGCCTCGCGGTGGTGAACCACCTGGACATGATGGGCGTGCCGGTACTCAACAACTCGGTGCCCGTCGCGCGCAGCCGGGACAAGCTGCGCTGCCTGCAGCTGCTCGCGCGCTACGGCATCGACGTGCCGCGCACGGTGATGGCACACGACCGCAGCAACCTGCCCAGACTCCTCGAGGAGGTGGGGGGACTGCCCGCAATCGTCAAGCTCAGTCGGGGCACCCAGGGCGTGGGGGTGATGCTCGCCACCACGCTGGACGAGGTGCAGTCCATCCTCAGCACCTTCACGGGGCTGGGGGAGGAGATTGTCCTCCAGGAGTTCGTCGCCGAGTCACGCGGGCGCGACATCCGCGCGCTCGTGGTGGGTGGACAGGTGGTGGGGGCCATGCGCCGGCAGGCACGCAGGGGCGAGTTCCGCTCCAACATCCACCGCGGCGGCGAAGGAAAGCCGGTGGAGCTGCCACCCGTGTGGGAGCAGGTGGCCGTGCGCGCCGCGAGCATCATCGGCCTGGAGGTTGCCGGTGTGGACCTGCTGGAAGGACGGGACGGCCCCAAGGTGATGGAGCTCAACTCCAGCCCCGGCTTCGAGGGCCTGGAGGCGGCCACCGGCGTGGACATCGCGGGGGCCATCGCGGACCACGCGCTCGCGTTCGCCGCGGCGAGCGCTGCCGGCTGGCGCAAGCCGCGCGTCATCTGAGGAGCGGTCCAGAGGCTCGCCCCGCCGGCGGAGAGCGGCCTGGCAGACGAGCACTCGGAGCGCAGGAATAACTTCGGTGAAGGTGACAGACGTTTCCAGGAGGGGATTGGCAGCGCGCTTAGGCCCGCTCTAGTCTGCGCCGCGTTCCCATGAGTGCTGCATCCAAGGCAATCAAGCCGCTCGAGGTGGTCCTGTATCAGGACGTCCTGTGCGCGTGGTGCTACCTCGCCGACGTCCGACTCGAGGCGCTGCGCAAGGAACTGGGAGGGCTCGTGCGCTGGCGCGTGCGTCCCTTCCCGCTCCGCATTGCGGACGCGCCGCCCACGCAGCAGGAGCGGCAGGAGTGGCTGGACGAGCTGACGCGTGCGAGCCTGGAGCCCGAGACGGAGGCGCGCGGCCTGAGCAGCGCGCTGTGGTTGTCGTCGGACGCGCCGCGCTCGAGCCTTCCCGCCATGACGGCGCTCGAGGCGGCGCAGCTGCAGGGCGCGCAGGCGCGTCAGCTGCTCGCGCGGCGCATGCAGCGGCTGGCGCTCGAGCAGGGGCTCAACGTGACGCGCCCGGACGTCGTGTACGAGCTCGCGGCGAGTGTCGGCCTGGAGATGAACCACTTCGAGGCGGCGTGGCGGTCACCCCAGACGCGCCGCCTGGTGCTCGAGGAGCACCGGATGGTGAGCTCGCGCGGGGTGCGCGAGGCGCCCACGCTGGTCATCGCCGGCCGCTGGATGGTGTCCGGGCTGCGCGAGGTGGCCGAGTACCGCGAGCACCTCCTCGCCTGCCTGGGTAAGGTGGAGCTGGGCCGAGGCCGCAGCGGCTCGCCGGAGCGCCAGGTCCACTGAATAAATCGGGAGGCCAGGGCGTCCCGGGGGGAACGTCCAATTGGAGGCGCAGCGCATGAGAAGCCTGGTGGGGTGTCTGCTGATGCTGGGGCTGCTCGTTGGGAGCGGCTGCGTGGTGCACGCGCACGGTCCCCGGCGACCGACGTACGAGGTCGATGTCGAGTACCGGTACTCGGGCTATCACCCCATCCCGATGGAGTACGGCGGCGGGTGGTGTGACCACGTGCACGCCCACGTGCACGACTACCTGCCCGAGGGGAGCCGGACGTACTGGCGGTACTCGGACTCCATGTACTTCTACCGGGGCCCGACGGTCGTCTACTACTACGCGAGCCACGTCGACCCATCGGGCCGCGCCTGTTCCTTGCACGGACGGCACCGGCACGACTACCTGCCGCCGGCCCACGCCGCCTCCGCGTACCAGTGGGACCGCAACCGCGGCGGCTACGTCTACCGGCCCAGTCATCCCGCCACGCCCGCGGGAGGTTGGTCCAACCCCACGCCTCCAAACCAGGGCCGACCCAGCTGGGGCAATCCGCGCCCCGGTGGCAACGGGAACGGGCACGACGACGACGATGACGACGACCGCCCGGGCAATGGGCACGGGAACGGCGGCTGGGGCAACCCGCGCCCCGGTGGCAACGGCAATGGCCACGGGAACGGGCACGACGACGACGATGATGACGACCGCCCGGGCAACGGGAACGGGAACGGGAACGGCGGATGGGGCAATCCGCGCCCCGGTGGCAATGGCAACGGGAACGGACACGACGACGACCGTCCGGGCCGCGGGCATGGCAACAAGCCCGACCGCGACGACGATGACGACCGCCCGGGCCGCGGGCACGACAACAAGCACGACCGCGACGACGCGGACCGGACGGACCGCGGCAGCCGACCGAGCAGCGGCGGCTGGGGCGCGCCGGCGGCCAGCAGCAGTGACGACGGACGCGGCAGCAGCAACGGAGGCTCGAGCGCGCCACGTTCCGCTCCGCAGCCTTCGTCCGGTGGCTGGGGTGCCCCACGCAGCGCTCAGGGTGGTGGCAACGGAACCGGCAACGGCAACGGCAACGGCAACGGCAACGGCAGCGGAGGTTGGAGCGCACCCCGCGGCGGCAGCTCGTCTGCACCCGCGGCTTCGCCTCCGAGCTCGAACGGGCGCAGCAAGCGCGGCAACAGCAGCTCCAGCGCACCGCCTCCGCCTGGTCGGCGCTGACGCACCCCTGGGCGAGCGTCCGGACGGGGCCTCCTCCGGACGCACCTTCCAGCGACGCGGCCTCTTTCCCCGCCTGACACGGGGAGGACGGCCGCGTCGCCGTTTCCGGGAGCTCCGCACGTAGGGCCGGCGCCGGGGGTTGGCGCACGGTGACTCACGCCACGCGCAGCCGAACGGTGCACGACTCGACGGAGCGTGGCGCTGGCGCGTGCGGGTGGACGGCGGGCGGGCTCCGCGCGCGGGCGGACACTCCCTACGTTGCGCCACTGCGCGGAGGCTCATCATGAAGGCCCGCTCGTTCCTCTCCCTGCTCGTGCTCCTCGGCCCGGCGCTGCTGGCGGGAGGCTGCTCAGGCCCCCCGGGGAACACGGACGGCGGCTTTGACGACACGGGCGAGCCTCCCGAGGACCATCGCATCACCGTCTCCGGCACGGTGGATGTGTACCCGCCCGCGCAGGTATGGCTGCCACAGGCCGGCAAGCCCTCTCCGCAGGTCGTGGGATTGCGCGTGCGCGTGGAGGAGCCCCTGTACCGCGTGCTGGGCGACCCTTCGGGGCGCTTCGGTGAACAGGAGCTCGCGGAAGACGGCGCCTTCCGCGTGACGGACGTGCCGGTGGCGGAGCTCACGGTGGGGCTCGTGGCCACGGTGGAGGACCCCACGGTCCCGAGCGGCGCCACGGCGCGCGTTGCACCCGTGGCCACCATCCTCTACGACACCACCCGCGAGGGACGCAGGCCCCTGCTGGACGTCCGCGGACGCGCATGGGCCCTGCCCCCGAGCTTCCTCGACGCACTGACGCGCGCCGTGGGCGCCGGGGCCATCGCGGCCATCGCTCCCGGCAAGGTGCACCTCGCCGAGACGGGCTACGTCGTGGGGCAGGTGCTGGATGCGAACGGAGCGCCGGTTGCGGGCGTGCGCGTGGTGCCCTCACCGGAGGACCTGGTTGCCCGCGTGTTCTACCCGACAGAGGACCTCTCGTTGGCGAGCCGGGTCGGAACCGCTGGCACGGGGCTCTTCGTGCTCGTGCACGACGGCGGGGACGTGCGAACCTTCACGCTCACCGTGGACGGACGCCCCGAATATCCCCAGCACAGCGGCATGGCAGCGCGCGGGACGGGGATGGTGATGCCCGTCACGCCGGACCTGCCCTGACGCTTCATGCGCCTCTTCGCCATCGGCGACACGCACCTGCCCTCGGCCCGCAGGAAGGACATGCACCGCTTCGGGTGGACGGACCACCCGTTGCCGCTGCAGCGGGCCTGGGACGCGCGCGTGCGGCCCGAGGACGGGGTGCTCGTGGTGGGAGACATCTCGTGGGCCACCAGGCCCACGGAGGTGCTGGAGGACCTCGCCTGGCTGGACGAGAGGCCCGGGCGCAAGGTGCTCGTGCGCGGCAACCACGACTACTGGTGGGGAGACTCGGCGAGCAAGCTGCGCCAGCTGCTCGCGCCGTTCCGCACCATCGAGGGGTTCCTCCACAACTGCGCGGTGGTGCTCGGCCCCTACCTCATCGCGGGCACTCGGCTGTGGACGGTGCCGGAAGCGCCCGCGGAGCTTCCAGGCGGGGAGATGGGAGCGGAGCCCGTGGATGCAGGCTATGTCGCGCGTGAGACGCGTCGGCTGGCCGCCTCGCTCACGGACGCCGCTGCTCGCGAGCGTGCCTCACCCGCGCCGCTGGTGCGTGTGGCGGCGGTGCACTTCCCACCGCTCTACGCCAACGCGCGCGCCACGGTCTTCTCCGACACCATCGAGGCGTGGCGCCCGCAGGTGTGCGTGTACGGGCACCTCCACGCTTCGGGCATCCCTGCCGGCTTCACGGGTGAGCGCGCAGGAGTCCGCTACGTGCTCGCCAGCTGCGATGCGGCGGGCTTCTCCCCGGTGCTGCTGCTCGAGGGTGCGGTGAAGGCCGTGTGAGCCCGAGCGCGGCGAAGCGCTCTGCACCACCTGGAGCCGCCACCCCGCGCTCCCCTGCCCCCTCCCCGAGGCCACCCCGGAGTCCACTCGCGGCGCCAAGATTGACTCCCGAGTCAATCTGCCCTTGCCCGCCCGGTGGCACTTGGTAACTTGCCGCCGCGAGAGGTGTCCACCGCATGAGTCCCATCATCACCGGCCTGCTGCTCGTCATCGGCGTCGCGCTCTTCGGCATCACCCTTGCCGGGCGGCTGCTGTCGCTGACGAAGATGAAGAAGGAGAACCGCCTGGACCACCCGGGCCTGCGCCTGCGCTCGCTGATGCTCTTCGGCCTCGGCCAGAAGCGCATGGTGGACCGCGAGGAGCGCAGCCCCGGCGCCATGCACGTGCTCATCTTCGCCGCGTTCATGGTGCTGGCCGTGCGCACCATCATGATGTTCGGGATGGGCTTCTCCGACACCGCGCTCGGCATCCTCACCAACGACGCCCACTTCTTCTGGCGCGAGCAGGGCGCGGGCTGGCTGCCGGTCTACAAGGGGTTCCTCCTGGTCAAGGACCTGGTGGCGCTCGGCGCGCTCGTGGGCTCCATCTACTTCATGTGGCTGCGCCGCGTGGTGAAGCCGGACCGGCTCACTCCCTCTTGGGAGGCCATGCTCATCCTGGGCTTCATCGCCGCGCTGATGATCTCCGAGTTCCTCTTCGGCGGCTCGCACGTGGCGGCCGCCGCCCAGCGCTTCTTGCCGTGGGAGCCCGTCACGTCGGTGGTGGGTCAGATGATGGCTGCGCTCCCGAAGGGCCTGTCGCACGGGCTGGGCCTCTTCGGCTTCTGGGTGCACCTGACCATCATCCTCGCCTTCCTCAACTTCCTCCCGCTGGGCAAGCACTTCCACGTCATCACCGGCCTGCCCAACGTCTACTTCCACCGCATCACCCCGCCCATGCTCGAGCGCAACGCGCTCGCCGAGGGCAGCGGCCTCACCCAGAGCGCCGCGCTGCCCACGCCGGACCTGGAGAAGGAGGAGTTCGGCGCCCGCGTCCTCACGGACCTCACGTGGAAGCAGGGCCTGGACCTCTACAGCTGCACCGAGTGCGGCCGCTGCCAGACGCACTGCCCCACGTACATCACCGGCAAGCCGCTCACGCACAAGGGCGTCAACAGCGACCTGAAGCACTGGCTGTGGGAGAACGAGACGTGGGTGGGCGAGGGCTACAACCCGAAGACGCACCGCAAGGAGGAGCTGCCCCCCATCGTGGGCAACATCCTCAAGCCCGAGACGGTGTGGGCCTGCACCACCTGCGGCTGGTGCGAGTCCGCCTGCCCCGTGTTCATCGAGAACGTCCCGCGCCTCATCGACATGCGCCGCTACAAGGTGCAGGTGGAGGCGGACTTCCCGCCGGAGATCCAGCGCGTGATGGAGGGCATGGAGCGCCAGGGCAACCCCTGGGGCCTCAGCCAGGAGTCGCGCGACGAGTGGACCGAGGGCCTGAACGTCCCCACCTGGGGTGACGGCAAGACCTACGAGTACCTCTTCTTCGTGGGCTGCGCCGGCTCCTACGACGACCGCCAGAAGCGCGTCAGCCGCGCGCTCGTGAAGGTGCTCAACGAGGCCGGTGTGTCGTTCGCCACCTTCGCCAAGCAGGAGGTGTGCAACGGCGACTCGGCGCGGCGCCTGGGCAACGAGTACCTCTACCAGACGCTCGCCAAGACGAACGTGGAGATGTTCAACACCGCGGGCGTCAAGGCGGTCATCACGCAGTGCCCGCACTGCTTCAACACCATCAAGAACGAGTACCCGCAGTTCGGCGGCAACTACGAGGTCATCAGCCACACCGAGCTTTTGGCGAAGCTGCTCAAGGAGGGCCGCGTCAAGCTGAGCAAGGTGATGGACGAGACGCTCACGTACCATGACCCCTGCTACCTGGGCCGGCACAACGGCGTGTACGACGCGCCTCGCGAGGTGCTGAAGTCGATTCCGGGCCTGCAGGTGGTGGAGATGCAGCGCAGCGGGCGTCAGAGCTTCTGCTGCGGCGCGGGCGGCGGCCGCATGTGGCTGGAGGAGCACATCGGCCAGCGCATCAACCACAACCGCGTCAACGAGGCGGCCAACACCCTGGGCGCCGCGACGGACCCGTCCATCAAGCTCCTGCCCGCAACCGACAGGAACGAGCCCGGCAAGGTGGGCCAGTACGAGGGCCCCGCGGGCAAGGGCGGCACGGTGGCGGTGGCCTGTCCGTTCTGCTCGACGATGATTCGCGACGCCATCGCGGACACCGGCCGAGAGGAGCAGATGCGCGTGAAGGACATCACCGAGCTGGTGGCGGACTCCATGGAGACGCGCCAGGCATAGGCGTCACCGTCGCACGCAGGCTGTCCGCGGCCTGCGTGCCCCGCTCGAGCAGGAGCCCCGCGGCCACGGGGATGAGGGGCCGCACGAAGAACTTCACGAGCGGCAGCACCCCGAAGAGCCGCACCAGCGACAGCCCCGCGAACTCCAGGGGCATGCGCTCGGTGAAGCTGACGGGGGCCCACACCGTGCGCGACACGTTGTGCCAGTAGCGGCCGAATCCACGGAGCGGCCGCCGGAAGAACGGCACGCGCGCGGTCAGGGCGTCCCAGCCGCGCAGGAACCAGGGCGGCCGCAGCGCGGGCTCGGACCAGGCGCGGGCGCTCTTGGCCGCCGTCCACACCACCCACCACGACGCGACCCAGGCACCCGAGAGCACGGAGTTGAGGAGCGCGCCCACGGGAAAGCACACCACCGTCACGGTCCAGGCGAGCACGAGCCCCGGCATGAGCACCCACAGCGCGCGCCAGCGGCGCCTCACCTTCGCCCGGAGCCACTTCCAGTCCAGGCGTACCCGGGGCACGCGCGGCGGGTCCTCCGGCTCGAGCCCGACGGCCAGGCTCGCCTCCCGGGACAGGGCGTCGTGGAACTCGCGGGAGAGCGCCACCACGACCCACTGCGCGAGCAGCAACGCGGCGTAGATGGCTCCGACGAGTGCCCACACCTGGTCCAGGGAACCCAGGCGCCGGTCCGACAGCACATCCGTGAGGCCGTCACCGACCGCGAGCCCGAGCGCCGCGAGCGTCACCGTGGCCGCTCCCTGGAGGAACGCAGTGCGCATGTAGAGCGGCCCCAGCCCCGGGTGCTCGAGCATCATCAGCGCGAGCCGCCCCGCAACTTCCGCCCCAGCGAGGACGCGCCGCCCCGCCCCACGCACTGTCTCTGCAGAGCCCTCGAGGGGCGCCAGCGCGGCCGGCAGCGGCAGCGTCCCGGGTCCTCGCCGCGGCTCGCGTGTCGCCGTCTCCCTGTGGCCCGGCTGCTCCATGCGTCCGAGCATGGCACGGCTCCTTCCGCTTCAGGAGGACATCCCTCCCGGAGGCCCCCTACGCGCGGAGGGAGGGGGACATTGCCGCGAGAAGGCCGGGCACTCGGGTCGAGCGTCGTGTTGTGTGCGCCGCGGACCGGGCATCCACGCCGTGTCACGCGAGCGGCGGCAGGTGCGCGAGCAGCCCGCGCAGGTCCGGCTGCAGCACGTCCGGCGCGGCGGCGGCCAGTGTGGCCTCGGCGCGTGCGTCCCAGGTGACGGCGTACGTGCGCAGCCCCGCGGCCTTGCCCGCGGCGATGTCGTGGATGGTGTCACCCACCATCCACAGCCCTTCGGCGCCGAGCGCATGCAGGGCGCGGTGGATGACGTCCGGGGCCGGCTTGTGAGGGAAACCGTCCGTGCCCTGCACGTGGTCCAGCTCCGCTGCGAGTCCCAGCGCCTCCACGAACTGGCGCGCCATGTCCGTGCGCTTGGTGGTGGCGACGGCCAGCCGGTAGCCCCGCTCCCGGAGCGTGCGCAGCACCTCCACCACGCCAGGGAACGGCCGCGAGCGGTTGAGGAAGTTGCGTGGGTAGTGCTCGCGGTAGATGGCGACGAGCGCAGGCACGTGCTCTGGCGCGAGCCGTCCGTACATGTCCTGCAGCGGAAGGCCGATGAGCGCCCGCACCTCGGCCTCGTCCGGCGTGGGCAGTCCCGCCTGACCGAAGGCGTACAGAAAGCTGGTGATGATGTCCGGCATCGAATCCACCAGCGTGCCGTCCAGGTCGAAGACGATGCTCTTGGGAGGGGGCGTCATGGTTGGGGCGCTCTGCATTCGACGGAATGCAGGCGCCCCGTCAAGCGCGGGCGCACACCCGGACATGCGACCGGACCCTGCGCGCACCGTCGGATGCTCGGCAGGCAGCCGAAGACCGGCTCCTCGAGCTGCGCCCGCGGACGGCGCCGCCTGCAACAACACCCGCCCTCCCCTGTCCCTGAAGACGGGCTCGGCGCGTGGGGCACTGTGCCACGGCCCGACCGCGCCCCATCCACCATGCTCAAGCGACTCGTCGACGTCCGGGAGGGAGAGGGCCGCGGCCTCCTGCTCTCCTTCGCCTTCTGCTTCGCCGTCATGTGCGGCTACGCCATCCTCCGGCCGCTGCGTGACGAGATGGCGGTGGTGGGCAGCACCAGGAGCATCAGCCTGGCCCTGATGTTCACCTGGACGTTCGGCGCGATGCTCGTTGCGGTCCCGGTCTACTCGGCCATGGTGGCGCGCTTCCCCCGCCACCGCGCCATTCCGCTCGTCTACGCCTTCTTCCTCGCGAACCTCCTCGCCTTCTTCGCGCTGATGAAGCTCGGCGTCGCGCCGGCGGCGGTGGCCCGCGTCTTCTTCGTGTGGGTGAGCGTCTACAACCTGTTCGTCGTCTCCATCTTCTGGAGCTTCATGGCGGACCTCTTCGCCGGCGAGCAGGGCAAGCGTCTCTTCGGCTTCATCGCCGCCGGGGGCACCACGGGGATGATCGTGGGCCCGGGGCTCACGGCCCTGCTCGCGCGGCCGCTCGGACCGGTCAACCTGCTGCTGGTGTCCGCGGGGTTCCTCCTGCTCGCCCTGGGGCTGGTGCTCGAGCTGACGCGGTGGGCGCATGGTCAGCTGCAGGCGCGTCCCGCGCGGGGGCCCGACCCCGAGGCGCCCGTGGGAGGCACCGTGTTCGCCGGCTTCCGGCTGCTCGTGCGCTCGCCGCTGCTGCTCGCCATGGGGACGCAGACGCTCCTCTACGCGGCCACCAGCACCTTCCTCTACTTCCAGCAGCAGAAGCTGGTCGCGGCGGCGGCGGCGGACGCGACGCAGCGGTTGGAGCTCTTCGCCCACATGGACATGGCGGTGCAGGGGCTGACGCTGCTCCTGCAGACCGGCGTGACGGGCCGGCTGCTGCAGCGCGCGGGACTGGCGGTGGCCCTCGCGGTGGTCCCGGTGGTGACGGGCCTCGGCTTCCTCGGGCTCGCTACCGCGCACTCGCTCGTGCTGCTCACCGTCTTCCGCTCGCTCCGAAGCGCCACGCACTACGCCTTCGAGCGCCCCTCTCGCGAGGTCCTCTTCACTGCGGTGGACCGTGAGCAGAAGTACAAGGCGAAGAGCTTCATCGACACGGCCCTCTACCGCGGAAGCGACCTGGCGGGCGGATGGCTCTACACGGGGCTCGGCGCGCTGGGGCTCGGACTGTCCGGGGTCGCGCTCGCAGCCATCCCGCTCGCCGCCGCGTGGCTCGGGACGTCGCTCTACCTCGCGCGCCGGCACGCCTCCGAGGCTGCGGGCCACGGGAGTCCAGACCTCGCGCTCGTCCCGCCCCCCGCCGCCGAGGCCGGCCCCGCGTCACGCGCGCTCTGACTTCTGGCCTCCAGAAGGAGGCAGGGGCACGGGCGCCAGGCCGCGCCTCAGGTTCAATGGCGCCCGACACACCGCGAGTCCTAGCTTTCACGCATGGCGCGCATCGCGAGCACAGGGCCGCACGTCGTGGTGGTGGGCGCGGGTTTCGCTGGCTTGCAGGTGGCGCGCAAGCTCAAGCGCGCCCAGGTGCACGTGACGGTGGTGGACCACTACAACCACCACCTCTTCCAGCCGCTGCTCTACCAGGTGGCCACCGCCACCATCAGCCCCGGCGACATCGGCAGCCCCATCCGCCGTGTGCTCCGGGGCAACCTCAACACCACCGTGCTGCTCGCGGAGGCCAAGGCGGTGGACACCAGCCGCAAGGTGGTGGAGTGCGACGTGGGGGATCTGAGCTACGACACCCTCGTGCTCGCCACCGGCGCCACGCACTCCTACTTCGGTCACCCCGAGTGGGCCGAGTTCGCGCCGGGGCTCAAGACGATCGACGATGCGACGGAGATTCGCCGGCGTCTCCTCGTGGCGTTCGAAGCCGCCGAGCGGGAGCCGGACCCCGAGCAGCAGCGCGAGTGGCTCACCTTCGTCATCATCGGCGGCGGTCCCACCGGCACGGAGCTCGCGGGCGCGGTGGCCTTCCTCGCGCACGTGGACCTGGTGAGGGAGTACCGCCGCATCGACACCCGACAGGCACGCATCCTCCTGGTGGAGGCGCTGCCACGCGTGCTGACCGCCTACCCGGAGAAACTCTCGGAGCATGCGCGGCGCGACCTCGAGAAGCTCGGTGTGGAGGTGCGCACCGGCTCGATGGTGACGGGCGTGGACGCGGAGGGAGTCGTGATGGGGCAGGAGCGCATCCGCGCGCGCACGGTGCTGTGGGGCGCGGGGGTCGCGGCCTCGCCTCTGGCGCGCACGCTGGGCGCGGAGCTGGACCGCGCGGGACGCGTCAAGGTGACGCCCCAGCTCACGGTGCCGGGCCATGACGACATCTACGTCGTGGGGGACCTTGCCTCCGTCGTGCAGAACGGGCGGCCGGTCCCCGGCGTCGCCCCCGCGGCCATGCAGATGGGCCGTCACACGGCGCGCAACATCCGTCGGCAGCTCGAAGGCCGGGCGCCGGAGCCCTTCCATTACGTGGACAAGGGTTCCTTCGCGGTCATCGGCCGCAACCACGCGGTGGGCACCACCCTCCAGGAGCGCCTGAAGCTGAGCGGCTTCATCGCGTGGTTCGGGTGGCTCTTCATCCACATCCTCTACCTGGTGGGCTTCCGCAACCGGCTGGCGGTGCTGCTCGACTGGGGCTTCTCGTACTTCACGCACAAGCGCAGCGTGCGCCTCATCACCGGTGGCTCCGCGGCCGAGCTTCCGGAGCTGAAGCACCGGGAGCCCTCGAAGGCGCAACCCCCGTTGCCACCCTTCGTGGAGAAGGCCCCGGAGGTGCGGGTGCATTGAGCCCGCTCAGTTGGGGCCGTACGTCGGCTCCTCGGCAGAGGGGACCACCAGCTCCGCGCTCGAGCTGCTGAGGTCGACGAGGTACGCCGCGTCCCCACCGCCTTCATCCGAGGCGAAGACGAGCGCGGTGTTTCCCTTCCAGCTCGGGAAGGTGTGGTTGCCCGCGCCGATGGACAGCTGCACGGGCGTGCCACCGCTCGAGGACACGGTGAAGAGGCGCAGTGCCCCCGACGCGGTGACACCGTCGAAGGCCACCAGCTTCCCGTCCGGGGAGAGGACGGCGCGGGAGGCCACGCGCGTCGCGTTGCCGAGCGAGGAGAAGGTGCGCACGCGGCTGTTCGTCGTCAGGTTCCACAGCTCGAGCGAGTTGAGGTTGCCGAACGAGCCCGCGGCCACGAGAAGACGGCCCTGCTCGTCGAAGGAGGGCGAGGCGTAGGAGGGGAAGGCGCCGCTGCAGCCGAGCAGCGTCTCTGCCCCGCCGCTGCCGTCCGCCGCCACCCGGCCGATGCATGACTGCGCGCCGCTGTCGAAGACGAAGACGACGCTCTGGCCATTCGGCGTGAAGACGGGCTCGCGCAGGTTCTGGAACGTCGCGTCCTCCTGGAGCAGGGTGGACGCGCTGCCGGCCAGGGACACACGCACCAGCTGGCTGCCGTTGCGCGTGGCGGCCACGACGGCGCGCCCGTCCGGGCTGAGCCCCGGCCGCTGGAAGCTGCCACCGCTGGTGAGGGGCTCCGCGGTGGTGAAGTCGCTCTCGTCCGCGGCGAAGATGTCGCCGTCGCGGATGAAGACGATGCCCCGGCTGAAGCTGAAGTCACCGTTCCCGATGCCGCCACCACCCGGGTCGCAGTCCAGGTTTTCACACAGGGTGCAGCCGCCCAGCACACCCGCGGCCACGCTCAGCCCCACGAACACGCCCACCAGCGACTTCATCGGCAAACCTCGTCTCCCAGGAGCGCCTCGCCCCTCCAGGGGGCGTGGTGCGCCGCCATATGCGGGCGCGGCCGGGGGGACGTCAACGCGCGTGGGGGCATTCAAGTCCCGCGCGGACCGGTGCGTGCCCGGCCGCCTGCCCGGGAGGGAGGTGGGACGTTCAACGCTGCAGCTTGACGAGCTCGTTGCGGCAGAGATTGCAGAGGCTCGGGCCCTTGCGGTCGAGCTCCTGCGTCGTCTGCGCGAGGAACATGGCGCAGCGCGAGTCCTCGCAGTAGCTGAGGCCCACCAGGTGGCCTGCCTGGTGCAGCGCCTCCAGCTGTGCGCGGCGCCGCAACATCTCCATGTCCGCGCCGGTGCGCAGACGGAAGAGAGACATCAGGGCGGTGCGGGACTCGCGGTCCGCCTCCCCGAAGACGTGCGGCGCGTCCGGGACGAAGAGGTCCACGTCGGTGATGCCGAGGACCCCACCCCCGGGCTCGGCCAGAGGGGCCAGCCGGCGCAGGATGGCGTTGCAGTGGTACTGCTGCCGGTCCTTGTTGAAGGCGTAGGCGGGCGTGGTGAGGGCCAGCTTGGCGATGGTGACGGGGACCCCCAGGTGCGTGGTGATGGGGCCCTCCAGCTCACGCAGCAGCGGGCCGGGGATGTCGCCCACGCTCACCAGTTGAAGCACCTTCAGCGACGGCATTACTCCCCCGATGTGGGCAGCACTGTTGCTGGGGCTCGCGGAGTCGGAGCCTTCCCGAGTCCATGGACGTGCCCCTTTGACGACTCCGGAGGTGAAGTGTGGACCAGTCCAGGGCGCCTGCCAAGACTTCCTGTTGGGTCCGGAAAGCGGCACTTCACTGGTAGGCAACCGGGGAGGCAACCGGTTCCCTGCCATCAGGCTGTACGCGCTTCCGATGAAGGAGAACCAGACCCGCGCGAGCTGTCCGCGAGAACGATCCGGAGTGGCACACGTTCCTCGTCGTCGCCCTGCACTGCGGCCTGCGTGTCGGCGAGCTGTGCGCACTGACGGCGAGGCGGAGACTCTGCGGAATCTCAGTTAAGTGAAAGCTGGGGCGCAAGGATTCGAACCTTGATAATCAGATTCAAAGTCTGACGTCCTACCCTTAGACGACGCCCCAGTGCGTCACGTCCGTGTCGGTAAGCGACGAGGAACGATACGCCAGCCGCCTCGCGTCGGGAACCCTTCTTGCGCCCACCCGGAGCGCCGCGTCGGTGGGTCAGGACGGCGCTGTGGTGGGCAGCCCCATCTCCACGACACGCACGCAGCGCTCGCCCACGTCCACCTCCACCTGCAGCCAGTGGCCGCGCGGGAGCAGCCGCAGCGTGCGCCAGGGGCGCGTGCGCATGGAGGGCCAGTCGGGGCGCGGCAGCGGACGTGCGTCGGCGACCTCCGCCAGCTGCGCGAGCTCGAAGCGCACCCACGCGCGGATGTCGGTGGGCACCTGCTCCAGCACCGCCGCGGCTCCCTCGGGGACCCGGATGCTGTACGCCATGGGACCTGACCTCCCCGGCGGCGCTCGCGCGGAAGGGCCGGGGTGGGCACGGGAAGGCACGCCCCTCCCGTGTGGTGCGCGTGT
>JAKEEX010000295.1 GCA_022616315.1 Myxococcaceae bacterium | reverse complement strand
GCGTAGGGGGCGCGCAGGAGGGACTTGGGCGTCATGACGACGAGCGGCTTGCGCCAGGGACGCAGCACCTGCCGGCGCAGGAGGTGGAACATCTGCGCGGGCGTCGTTGGGTAGCACACCTGCAGGTTGTCGTCCGCGCACAGGTCCAGGAAGCGCTCCAGACGCGCGCTCGAGTGCTCGGGGCCCGCGCCCTCGTAGCCGTGCGGCAGCAGCAGCACCAGGCCGGACAGCCGCTTCCACTTGGCCTCACCGGCCGCGAGGAACTGGTCGATGATGACCTGCGCGTTGTTCGCGAAGTCCCCGAACTGCGCCTCCCAGACGACCAGCCCGTCCGGCGTGTCCAGGCTGTAGCCGTACTCGTAGCCCAGGCAGCCGAACTCCGAGAGCGGGCTGTTGTAGATGTGGCAGGCGCCCTGCTTCTCCTGGAGGTGCTCCAGCGCCACGTGGCGCGCGCCCGTCTTCACGTCGTGCACCACGGCGTGGCGGTGGGTGAACGTGCCGCGCTCCACGTCCTGGCCGCTCAGGCGCACGGAGTAGCCGTCCGCGAGCAGCGTGGCGTAGGCCAGGTTCTCCCCGATGGTCCAGGCGAACGGGCGGTCCTCGTCCGCCACCGTCTGGCGGTACTGGATGACCGTGCGCTGCACGTCCCGGTGCGGGGTGAAGCCCTCGGGGACCTGCGCGAGCTTGTGCAGGAGCTCCTTCAGCCGCTCCTTCGGAACGCCCGTGTCCAGCTCCGGCACGTCCTTGTCCGCCCCTCCGCGGAAGCTCTTCCACAGGCCCTCGAGGAAGCTCGGGCCCTTGTACTCGCGGGTGGCCTTGGCCTTGCCGTGCGCCTTCTCGTACGCATCGGTGGCCGCCTTGCGGATGGCCTCCGCGTCCGCCTCGGAGATGCGGCCGGCCGCCACGAGCTCGCGCGCGTACGCCTCCCGCACACCGCCACGGGCGCGGATGAGCTCGTACATCTTCGGCTGGGTGAACGCGGGCTCGTCGCCCTCGTTGTGCCCGTAGCGGCGGAAGCACACGAGGTCGATGACCACGTCGCTCTTGAACGTCTGGCGGTACTCGGTGGCCAGCCGCATCACGTGGACGCAGGCCTCGGCGTCGTCCGCGTTGACGTGGAAGATGGGGATGTCGAGCATCTGCGCCAGCGCCGTGCAGTACACGGAGGAGCGCGAGTCCTCGGGGTCGGTGGTGAAGCCCACCTGGTTGTTGATGACCAGGTGGATGGTCCCGCCCGTGTCGTAGCCCTTGAGGCGGGCCAGGTTGAGCGTCTCCGCCACCACGCCCTGGCCGATGAAGGCCGCGTCCCCGTGGATGAGCAGGGGCACCACTTGCTGCTGCCCGTCGTCACGGGACCGCTCCTGCTTGGCGCGCACGCGCCCCTCCACCACGGGATTCACGGCCTCGAGGTGGCTGGGGTTGAAGGCGAGCGACAGGTGCACGCCGTGCCCGGACAGCGTCTGGTAGTCCGAGCTGAAGCCCATGTGGTACTTCACGTCGCCCCGCCCGAAGTAGAGGGTGGGGTCCTTGGGCCCGTCGAACTCGGTGAAGATGAGGTCCGGCGACTTGCCGAGGATGTTGGTCAGCACGTTGAGCCGGCCGCGGTGGGCCATGCCGATGACCACCTCGCGCACCCCCAGCGGCGCCGCCACCTGGAGGAACGTGTCCAGCATGGGGATGAGGGACTCGCCCCCGTCCAGCGCGAAGCGCTTCTGGCCCACGTACTTGGTGTGCAGGAAGGTCTCGAAGCCCTCCGCGTAGGAGAGCTTCTCCAGCACGCGCCGCTGCTCCTCGGGGGAGAGCTGCACCCGGTTCTCGGTGTGCTCCATCCGCGGCATCAGCCAGCGACGGCGCGCCGAGTCATACATGCTCATGAACTCCACGCCGATGTGGCCGCAGTACACCCGGCGCAGGCGGGCGAGCAGGTCCCTGAGCTTCACCCGCTTCTCGGGGAACACCTCGTCCGAGTCGACGAGCTGCTCGAGCTCCGCCTCGGTGAAGTGCGTGGCGCTCACCATGCCCAGGTCGGCCACGTGCTCGGGGACGGGGCGTGGGCGGTTGAGCGGGTCCAGCTGCGCCAGGAGGTGGCCGCGCAGGCGGAAGGCGTAGACGGTCTGGTCCACGCGGGCCTGCAGGCCCATGACCGCCGAGGACACGAACTCGGGCTGAGTGACGAGGGCCTGTGCGCCGGCCGCTGCGGGGCGCGCCGCGGGCACCAGGGCCGCTTGCGGGAGGGCGAGGGCGGCTCCGCCGCGGAGGGCCTTCGGGGACGTCTCCGTCGTGAGGGGCCGGCCTCCCGGGGACTGGGCGAACATGTCGCGCCAGCTCGGATCCACCGACTCGGGGTTCTCGAGGTAGCGCGCGTAGAGGCCCTCGATGAAGTCGATGTTGGCCCCGTTGAGGAAGCTGTCCTGGAAATTCGCCATGTGCGGTAGCGCCTTTTAGCCAATGCCGGAGCGAATGGAATGCTTTCTCGCTGGTAACCCTCGCCACGTCCCGTCGCAGCCATCGCTCAGGTCGCCTCGGGGGTGGACGGGCAGGCACGGCTGACGGGTGCCGGACATCCCACCTTGAGGTCCGCCGGGGTGGTGATAAGCAGCCAGCCCCTCACCCTCCCGAAGCGGAGCCGACATGTTGCTGGCAGGCAAGAAGGTCCTCATCACCGGTGTGCTCACGCCGCAGTCCATCGCGTACGGCATCGCGGAGCTGGCCGAGGAGCAGGGTGCCGAGCTGGTGCTGACCGGCTTCGGGCGAGCGAAGTCCCTCACAGAGCGCAGCGCCAAGCGGCTCAAGTCCCAGCCGGAGGTGCTGGAGCTGGACGTCACCAACCCCGAGCACTTCAAGGCGCTCACGGAGACGCTGCGCAAGAAGTGGGGGCGGGTGGACTGCGCCGTGCACGCGGTGGCGTACGCCCCCGAGGACGCGCTCGGCGGCAACTTCCTCAACACGCCGTGGGAGAGCGTGATGACCGCCTTCCGCGTCTCCACGTTCTCGCTCAAGGAGCTCGCGGTGTCGGTGATGCCGCTCATGAGCCAGGGCGGCAGCCTCCTCACGCTGGACTTCGACAACCGCGTGGCCTGGCCCATCTACGACTGGATGGGCGTGTGCAAGGCGGGCCTCGAGGCGACGGTGCGCTACCTGGCGCGGGACCTGGGGCCCAAGGGCATCCGCGTGAACGCACTCGCCGCGGGGCCGCTGTCCACCATCGCTGCGAAGGGCATCCCCGGCTTCTCGTCGCTGGAGCGGCACTGGGGCAGCCAGGCTCCGCTGGGGTGGGATGCGCGCAAGAGCCACGACAGCGTGTCACGCGCGGCGGTGGCCCTCCTGAGTGACTTCTTCCCGGCCACCACCGGTGAGCTCGTGCACGTGGACGGCGGCTACCACGCCATGGGCGCGGCGCCGGTGGACGTGACGGTGGAGGAGGGCGCAGCGGCGCCCGCGGCCGGCAAGGAGTAGCCGCCTCATTCACACCGCGAATGAAGTCGGCACCTCGGTGAGGTACGGTGCGGGAGGCACGGTGCCCCGCGGGTGACGCGGGTGCGCTCCCGTGCTGGCCTGCGGGCGCTCTGGCTGCCGCGGGGCGGAGTGGTGGTGCCGGCTGCTGCACTTGCGGGCGCTCTGGGGGGAAGGGAGACGCACCTGCTTGGGGGTGCACGGGTGCGCGGGCTGCACCCTGGGGACAGGGGTACACCCCCACCGCCGACACCGCTCGCACACACGACGGCGGCCCTGCCCCGAGGGCTGCCGCGTGGGTAGCTCGCGTCCCTTCCGCCTGTGCGCCACTCAACCCGAAGGAACCGACCGCTTCGGGCCCGGACGAGCGACGGGTGGCCCTCTTCGACGGCACAGCGCTTCGCCACCTGCACTCCGACTGTCGGCACAGCGGCCGGTTGCTATGGGTGGAGGAAGCAGGTGCGGAAGGGATGTCAGTACCTCCCTCCACTCCTGCAGTGCCGACGCCTTGTGTGCGAGCGGTGTGGGCGGTGGGCGAGTACCCCTTTCCCCAGGACGCAAGCCGATGCACCTGTGGACTCCAAACCTGGTGCGTCCCACTCCCCAAGAGCGCCCGCCTCTCGCCTCGCGGCGGTGCTTCCGCACGCCCGCGGCAGCCAGAGCGCCAGCACGCCAGCACGGGAGCGCACCCGCGTCACCCGCGGCGCACCGTGCCTCCCATACCGCTGCTGACTTCATCCGCGCCGTGAATCAGTGCAGACCCGCGAAGAGATCTGAAACCGCAACTCGGAACTCGGGGAGGCAGGGCGTGGTAAGGGTGTCCCGCTCCATGCGGATGTGAATCGTGCGGTAGCGCCCCGACTCCACGTCTGGTTCGGTGTGAACCTCGACGGCGCGATCCGCGACGTTCACGAGCCAGAACTCCGGGATGCCCGCCAGGGCATAGATGGAGGCCTTGAGCCGGTCCTCACTCAGCGAAGTGTCCGCGACCTCCACCACCAGCAGGGCCTGCGTGGGCAGCCGGGTGAGGCTGTCCTCCGAGAGCGGGACGACAGCGATGTCCGGCTGCGGTCGGTGCTCCCCCAGGGCCATCGGGCTCTGGGAGTGAACGACCGCTCTGCCCTGTGCGGCCGCCGCGAGCAGCGTCGTCAGGCGTCCTGTCAGGCCGGTATGGGCAGGCCCCGGTGGTGTCATCTCGACAATCACTCCCTCGAGGAGCTCCAGCCGCGTGTCCTCACCGAGGATGCCAGCGCGACAGAGGGCATCGTACTCCTCCGGCGTCCAGCGCTTGGGCGTCAAACGCTGAAACTCGGAGTCAGGGCTGGGCCTCATCGTGGAGTCTCCAGGCGCGCAGTGTAGGCCTTCGGTCGCTTTCTGACGAGGGCCTCCCGCGCCTCACACCGTGGCCGGCTCGGGTGCCTCCGCAGGCGCGTACTTCAGCACGAGCCCCTTCTCGTCCGCGTCCACGCGGGCCGCTCCGCCGCCCTTGAGCTCGCCGAACAGGATGGCCTCGGCGAGCGGACGCTTGAGCTTCTGGTCCACCAGCCGCGCCATCGGACGAGCGCCCATGGCAGGGTCGTAGCCGTTCTCCGCGAGCCACCCGCGCGCCGCCTGCGTCAGCTCCAGCTTCACGCGCTTGTCCAGGAGCTGCTCCTGGAGCAGGCGGACCTCCTTGTCCACCACCTTGAGGATGACCTCCGGCGTGAGGCCCACGAACAGCACCCACCCGTCCAGGCGGTTGCGGAACTCCGGCGTGAAGGTGCGCTCGACGGCCTGCTTCGCCTTGGTCGGGTCCGGAGTGCCGCTGATACCGCTCCCGCCGAAGCCGAGCGACTTGGTGGCCATCTCCCGCGCGCCCGCGTTCGTGGTGAGGATGAGGATGATGTTGCGGAAGTCCGCCTTGCGGCCGTTGTTGTCGGTCAGCGTGGCGTGGTCCATCACCTGGAGCAGGATGTTGAAGAGGTCCGGGTGGGCCTTCTCGATCTCGTCCAGCACCAGCACCGCGTACGGGTTCTTGCGGATGGAGTCCGTGAGCAGCCCGCCCTGGTCGAACCCCACGTAGCCCGGGGGCGCGCCGATGAGCCGGCTCACGGTGTGCTTCTCCGAGTACTCGCTCATGTCGAAGCGGAGGAACTCCACCCCGAGCACCCGCGCCAGCTGCTTGGCGAGCTCCGTCTTTCCCACGCCCGTGGGCCCGGAGAACAGGAAGCTGCCAATCGGCTTCTCCGGGCTGCGCAGCCCGCTTCGCGCCAGCTTGATGGAGGACGCAATCTCCCCGATGGCGTGGTCCTGCCCGAAGATGACCGCCTTGAGCTCCTTCTCGATGTTGGCGAGCTGGACGCTCTCCGTCGCGCTCACCGACTTCTGCGGGATGCGCGCGATGCGGGCCACCACGGCCTCCACGTCCTTCACGTCCACCTTGCCGGTGCGCTGGCCCTCGGGCTTCAGGCGCTCGGCGGCCCCCGCCTCGTCGATGACGTCGATGGCCTTGTCCGGCAGGAAGCGGTCGTTGATGTGCTTGGCGGAGAGCTCCGCTGCGGCGCGCACGGCCTCCTCCGTGTACGTCACGCCGTGGTGCTCCTCGTAGCGCGTCTTGAGCCCCTTCAGGATGGCCACCGTGTCCTCGACGGAGGGCTCCGGCACCTCGATCTTCTGGAAGCGGCGTGACAGCGCGCGGTCGCGCTCGAAGCTCCCCTTGAACTCCTGGTACGTGGTGGAGCCGATGCAGCGCAGGCGCCCGCTCGCGAGGGCCGGCTTGAGCAGGTTGCTCGCGTCCATGCTGCCGCCGCTCGTGGCGCCCGCGCCCACGATGGTGTGGATCTCGTCGATGAAGAGGATGGCGTTGGGGTGGTTCTGCAGCGCCTTCAGCACCCCCTTGAGCCGCTCCTCGAACTGGCCGCGGAACTTGGTCCCCGCGAGCAGCGCCCCCATGTCCAGCGAGTACACCTGGGCGCCCTCGAGTGCCTTGGGAACCCTGCCCTCGTGGATGTGCAGGGCGAGGCCCTCCGCGATGGCCGTCTTCCCCACGCCCGTCTCGCCCACGTAGAGGGGGTTGTTCTTCCGGCGCCGGCACAGCACCTGGATGGTGCGCTCCAGCTCCTTCTCGCGGCCGATGAGCGGGTCGATGCGACCCTCCGCGGCCTCCTGGTTCAGCAGGGTGGTGAAGGCCTTGAGCGGGTCCTTGCCCGGCGCGGGTCCCTCCTCCTCCCCCGCGGGCATGCCCTCACCGGAGGAGGACTCGCCCGGCTCCTCGCCGGAGCCGTCCTTGGTGATGCCGTGGGAGATGTAGTTGAGGAGGTCCATCCGCGAGACCCCCTCCTGCTGCAGGAGGAAGAGCGCGTGGCTCTCCTCCTCGCGGAAGAGCGCCACCAGCACGTCGCCCGCGTCGATGACCTTCTGGTCCGCGGAGATGGCGTGGATGGCCGCGCGGTGCAGCACGCGCTCCACCCCGATGGTCTGCTGGGGCTCGGCGTCCGTGCCCTCGGGGAGCCGCTCCACGGTCTCCTCGAGGAACGACTCGAGCCGCTCGGCGAGCCGCTTCACGTTGGCGCCGCACGCGGCGAGGAGCTCCTTCGCCTTCGACTCCCGCGTGAGGGCGAAGAGGAGGTGCTCGAGCGTGAGGTACTCGTGGCGCCGCTTGCGCGCCTCGTCCAGGGCTTGGCGGAAGCTCTGCTGGAGCTCCTTGGCGATGATTGGGGCTGCCAATTCAGTCTTCCTCCGGCTCGACGGAGAGCCTCAGGGGGAACTCGTACTCCTTCGCGAGCTTCTCCACCGTCTGCACCTTCGTCTCGGCCACTTCGTAGGTATAAACGCCGGCGACGCCGATGCCGTTGTAATGCACGTGCAGCATCACCTGGATGGCCTCGGACTCGCTCTTGTGGAAGACGTCGCGCAGGATGGCCACGACGAAGTCACGGGTGGTGTAGTTGTCGTTGTGGAAGAGGACCTTGTAGAGGCTGGGCCTCTTGAGCTTCTGGTCGGTCTTCGACTCGGTGATGACGCCGGTGTCCGGCTCGGAAGGGTGGGGCATGGCTCTGAACGTCTGGTTGGCTAACGGGCCCTGCTACGGCCACGCCAGGGGTTCTTTAATCCTTCAGGCCCGTCTCGGCGCGCCAGCGGGGAAGGCCCTCCAGGATGGCCGCCCGCTCCTGGTCGAGGAAGTCGCCCACCAGACGGTCGAGACGCGGGTGGAACAGGAGGTGGGCGCTGTAGGTGAGGGCGGGCTCGAAGCCGCGGGTCAGCTTGTGCTCACCGCCTGCCCCGGGCTCGAAGCGCGCGAGCGAGCGACGGATGGCCTCCTCCACCGGGTGGTAGAGGCAGACGTTGAAGTGGAGGAAGGGCAGGGCCTCGCGCGCGCCCCAGAAGCGGCCGTAGAGCGCTCCTGGCCCCGCCACGTTGAAGGCCCCTCCCACCACGTCCCGTCCCCGCCTGGCCACCACCAGCTCCACGGAGTGGGAGAGGCCCGAGAGGGCCTGGGAGAAGAAGGCCTCGGTGAGGGGCACCCGGGTGCTCCCGTGGCGGCGGTAGGTGGCGGCGTAGAGCCGGTGCACCACGCGGGCGTCCGCGCGCGAGAGCGCCTCGCCCCGGAGGGTGTCGAGGGTGATGCCCTGCGCGACGAGCGCGCGCCGCTCGCGCCGCAGCTGGTGCCGCCTCCGCGCGCTGAAGCGGGCGAGGAAGTCCTCCCAGGAGGCGTAGCCCCGGTTGTGCCAGTGGTACTGCACGCCCAGCCGGACGCGGTAGCCGAGCTCCGCAAGCACGCGCGTCTCCGCCTCGGTGGGGAAGAGCACGTGCACCCCGGACAGGCCCTCCGAGCGCGCGAGCTCGAGCGCCCCCCCGAAGAGGGTCCGCTCGCACGCGGCGCGGTCCTCGCCCGGGGCGACGAGTGCGCGGCGCCCCGTCGCGGGCGTGTGCGGCGAGGCCAGGACGAGCTTCGGGTAGTAGCGCACGCCCTGCTGCGACGCGAGCGCGGCCCACGTGGCGTCGAAGACGTACTCGCCGTGGCTGTCGTCGCGAAGCCACGCCGGCGCGGCGGCGATGAGGCGGCGGCCCCGCCAGAGGGTGAGGTAGCGAGCGTGCCACCCCGTGCCGGGCCCCACGCTGCCGCTCTCCTCGAGCGCCGCCAGCCAGCGCCACTCGCCGAAGGGCCGCGCCTCGTCGTCGAGGAGCGCGTCCCACGCGGCGGTCCGCACGTCCGTGACGGACGAGAGCAGACGCAGGGTGGTGGGGTGGGGTGTGGACATGGGCCCTTCGGAGAGGGGAGCGTATATCGCGCAGGGGGTGGAACACGCCGGCGTGGTTCTCGCTCTCGAAGGCACAGCCGGGCGGGGTGGCGCATTCCCCTCACCCTGTCCGAGCGAGCGGTCCGCCGATCGTGGAATTGCCCGCCCGGAGCGGATGCGCGACGCTGCACGCGTGTCGACGAAGGATTCCACAGCGCTCGCCGAGCTCCTGCGCAGCGTCCCGCTCTTCTCGCTCGTGGATGCCGC
>JAKEEX010000294.1 GCA_022616315.1 Myxococcaceae bacterium | reverse complement strand
CCGCGACATGCCCGAGCGCAGCCGCGTGGTGCGCGCCCTCATCCCCGGTGAGCGCGACCGCGGCGCGCGTCTGACGGGCACCATCGGCGTCTTCAACTTCGGCGTCGGTGTCTTCGACGGCAACGGCGTGGACTCCAAGTCCTTCATCGGCGTGGACAACGACCGCGCCAAGGACGTGGTGGCCCGCGTGGGCGTGGACCTGGGCTGGCTGAGCGTGGGCGCGTCCGGCTGGGCCGGAAGCACCTACCGCCCGGAGAACGCGACCGACCCCGCCAACGTCATCCCGGCGAAGTTCTTCGACCGCAACCGCCTCGGCATGGACGCCCAGCTGTACGGTGACATCGTCGACTTCGGCGCCACCTCGCTCAAGGCCGAGTACATCACGGGCCACACCTGGTCGAAGGACGGCGTGGAGCAGTTCGGTGCCCCGGCGCTCGGCTGGTACGCGACGCTCACCCAGAGCATCGGCGTGAGCAACGCCATCGCCCTCCGCTACGACTACTTCGACAGCGCCCCCGGCATCCCCACCAAGGTGGACAGCAAGGACGCCACCAAGCCCGCCTCCACCAACCCGGTGGGCACCGCGGGCATTGCGGTCATGCACTACTTCGGTGAGAACCTGAAGCTCACCGCCGCCTACGAGCTGCCCATGACGGCCACCGTGTACGAGGCCGTGGACCCCAAGGACAGCGTCCTCACCGTGCAGCTGCAGGCCCGCTTCTAACCGCACTCCTCCTTCACTCAACGGAGCACACTCAAGCCATGAAGAAGCTCGTCTCCCTCCTCTTCGCCGTCCTCCTGCCCACGAGCGCGCTGGCCGCCGACAAGGCGCTCACCGTGAAGGGCTCGGACACCATGGTCATCCTCGTGCAGCGCTGGGCCGAGGAGTACATGAAGAAGAACCCCGACTCGCGCCTCCAGGTGACGGGCGGCGGCACCGGCACCGGCCTCGCCGCGCTCATCAACGGCACCACGGAGATTGCCGCCGCCAGCCGCCCCATGAAGGACGCGGAGAAGCAGAAGCTGCGCGCGCGCTTCAACACCCTGGGCCAGGAGTTCGCCGTGGCCAAGGACGGCGTCACCTTCTACGTCAACGCGAAGAACCCCGTCGCCTCGCTCACCGTGGAGCAGCTGCGCTCCATCTACCTGGGTGACGTCGGCAACTGGAAGGAGCTGGGCGGCCCGGACCAGCCCATCGTCCTCTACAGCCGCGAGAACTCCTCCGGCACCTACGTCTTCGTGAAGGACGAGCTGCTCAAGGGCCAGGACTACGCCCCCACCGCCCAGACGCTGCCCGGCACCGCCGCGGTGGTGAACGCGGTGGCCAAGGAGCTGTGGGGCGTGGGCTACGGCGGTGCGGCGTACGCGGCCGGCATCAAGCCCCTGAAGATGAAGCTGGGCGAGGGGACGGAGGTGTCCGCGGACCTGGAGAACGTGAAGTCGGGCAAGTACCCGCTCAGCCGCAACCTCTTCTTCTACACCCGCGGCCGTCCGAGCCCCGAGGCGAAGGCCTTCATCGACTTCTGCCTCTCGCCCGAGGGCCAGCAGGTGGTGAGCAAGGTCGGCTACTTCCCCGTGAAGTAGACGGGTAAGGGGCTCGCCCAAGTATCACCCGAATGTCACACGACGTCGGGTGCGGGGGTGGCAGAGAGGCGCACCATGGAGACGGCGGTCCCAATCCAGCTCACGGCGCCCCGTGCCACCCCCGCCTCGCGGCGGCGGATGCTGAAGGAGAAGTTGATTGCCGCGGGCATCACCGCGGTGGGCTTCACCGGCATCGCAGCCATCGTCCTCATCCTGGTCTTCGTGGCCAAGGAGGCGCTGCCGCTGCTGCTGGACCCGGACGCACGGCACGAGGCGAGCTTCGCCAAGATGTTCCTCCCGCAGGTGGTGCGGGAGGGACGGCCGGCCACCTTCATGTGGCAGCCGGTGTCGGACATCCCGAAGGTGAGCATGATTCCGCTCTTCGTCGGGACGCTGAAGGTGACGGCAGTGTCCATGCTGCTGGCGGTGCCCCTCGGCATCGCCGGCGCGCTGTTCGCCTCGGAGTTCGCCCCCCGCCGTCTGCGCGAGTTCATCAAGCCCACGGTGGAGCTCCTGGCGGGCATCCCCTCGGTGGTGCTGGGCTTCTTCGCCCTCATGGTGCTCGCCACGCCCATGCAGGAGCTGTTCGGCTTCACCTACCGGCTGAACGCGGTGGTGGCGGGGGTGGGTCTGGCGCTCGCCATCGTGCCCGTCATCTTCACCGTGGCCGAGGACGCGCTCACCGCGGTGCCCCGCTCCTACCGCGAGGCCAGCCTCGCCCTGGGCGCGACCCAGTGGGAGACCGCCTGGAAGGTGGTGCTGCCGGCGGCCGCACCGGGCATCCTGGCCGCCTGCGTGCTGGGCCTGGGGCGGGCCATCGGCGAGACGATGATCGTCCTGATGGCCTCGGGGAACGCGGCCATCGTGTCACCGGCGTTCGGTGACTCGGTGCGCAGCCTGTCGGCCACCATCGCCGCGGAGATGGGCGAGGTGGTGGTGGGCAGCCCGCACTACTCGCTGCTGTTCTTCATCGGCGTGGAGCTCTTCCTCTTCACCTTCGTGCTCAACATGGTGGCCAGCCTCTGGACGCGCCGCATGGTGGGTCGCCTGTCGGGGAAGGTGGCTTGATGAGCACCGCCCGGACGCGCCGCCTGACGGGTGGCGCGCTGATGTCCCTCACCGGCATGGCGGCAGGGCTGCTCCTGCTCATGCTGGGCCTCATCCTCTTCGACGTCTTCCGCCACGGCTGGGCGAACGTCACGTGGGAGTTCCTCACCACCCCGCCCTCCGAGGGCATGATGCAGGGGGGCATCCTCCCGGCCATCATCGGCACCGCCGTCCTCACGCTGCTGATGACGCTCGCGGTGATGCCGCTGGGCGTGCTGACCGCCGTGTACCTGCACGAGTACGCCCCGCCCGACAGCAAGGTGGCGGCGGCGGTGCGGGTGGCCGTGGTCAACCTCGCGGGCGTGCCCTCCATCGTCTTCGGTCTGTTCGGCCTGGGCTTCTTCATCCACTTCGTGGGCGGCGGCATCGACCGGATGCTCGGGAACGAGGAGCTGGTGTGGGGGCAGCCGGGCCTCTTGTGGGCGAGCCTCACCCTCGCGGTGCTCACCCTGCCGGTGGTCATCGTCGCCACGGAGGAGGCGCTGAAGGCCGTGCCTCTCGATCAGCGCACCGCCTCGCTGGCGCTGGGGGCCACGCAGAGCCAGACGCTGATGCGGGTGGTGCTGCCGGGCGCGCTGCCGGGCATCCTCACCGGCGCCGTGCTGGCCGTCAGCCGCGGCGCGGGCGAGGTGGCGCCCATCCTCTTCACGGGCGTGGCCTATTACCTCCCGGACCTGCCCGGCAGCCTCACGGGCCAGTTCATGCACCTCGGCTACCACACGTACGTCCTGGCCACGCAGTCCCCGGACGTGGAGGCCACCCGGCCACTGTTGTATGGCACGGTGCTGGTGCTGCTGCTGCTCACCTTCACCCTCAACCTGGTGGCGGTCCTCATCCGCTCCCGCACCCGCCGCAAGGCCGGCGCCGCGCACTAGCTCCATGACGCCTGCTCAGAACTCCCGCGCCAAGATGGAGGCCCGGCGACTGGCCATCCGCTACGGCCAGAAGCTCGCCATCCGCGACATCAACCTCACGATTCCGGAGCACCAGGTGACGGCGCTCATCGGGCCGTCGGGGTGCGGGAAGTCCACCTTCCTGCGCTCGCTCAACCGGATGAACGAGCTCATCCCCCACACCTCCCACGACGGCGAGGTGCTCCTGGACGGGCACAGCATCCACGAGCGCGGCCTGGACGTGGTGGACCTGCGCCGGCGCGTGGGGATGGTGTTCCAGAGGTCCAACCCCTTCCCCAAGTCCATCTTCGAGAACGTGGCCTATGGTCTCCGGGTGGGCGGGATGAGGGACAAGCAGGACATCGCGGACCGCGTGGAGAGGTCCCTGCGCAACGCGGCCCTGTGGGACGAGGTGAAGGACCGCCTCAGCGAGAGCGCGCTGGGCATGTCCGGCGGACAGCAGCAGCGCGTGTGCATCGCCCGCGCGCTGGCGGTGGAGCCGGAGGTGCTGCTGATGGACGAGCCGGCGAGCGCGCTGGACCCCATCGCCACCGCGAAGATCGAGGAGCTCATCCACGAGCTCAAGAGCCGCTACACCATCGCCATCGTCACCCACAACATGCAGCAGGCGGCGCGCGTGAGCGACGTGACGGCCTTCTTCTACATGGGTGAGCTGGTCGAGGTGGGAGCGACCGAGCAGATCTTCACCAACCCCCGCGAGAAGCGCACAGAAGACTACGTCACGGGCAAGTTCGGCTGAGACGCCCACCTGCGTTCTGTTACAATTCCGTCACGATGGCCGCCACGCACACCGACAAGACGTTCGAGAACGACCTCCGCGCGCTGCGCGAGAAGCTCCTCGCCATGGGCGCCCGGGTGGAGGAGCAGATCGCGCTCAGCGTGCGCGCCCTCACCGAGCGCGACACCGCCCTCCCCGCCAGGGTGAAGGCGAGCGACCGCGAGGTGAACGTCCTCGAGATCGAAGTGGACGACCTGTGCCGGAAGATTCTCGCGCTCCGGCAGCCGGCCGCCTCGGACCTGCGCTTCATCACCACGGCGCTGAAGATCGTCGTGGACCTGGAGAGGATCGGGGACCTGGCGGTGAACATCGCCGAGCGGGCTGCGGACCTGAACGAGGCGCCCCCCCTCAAGCAGTACCAGGACACGCCGCGGCTGGCGGAGATGGCGCAGCAGCAGGTGCGCCGCGCGCTGGACGCCTTCGTGGCGGGGGACACGGCGAAGGCCGAGGACGTCCTGCGCGGGGACGACCACCTGGATGACCTCTTCGTCAAGATCTTCAACGAGCTGCTGACCTACATGATGGAGGACAGCCGCAACATCCGCCGCGCCAACGCGCTGCTCTCCATCGCCAAGCACCTGGAGCGCATTGGCGACCACGCCGTGAACCTCGCGGAGATGGTCATCTACATGGTGCGCGGCACGGACATCCGCCACGCGCGCAGCCGCGGCCTGGAGTGGGTGGAGTAACCCTCCCCTCCGGGAGTCGTTGCATCCCGCGTCGAGTCCGCGTACGCCTGAATCCGCGGGGGCCGACGCGCCGCGGCACTGGCGTCAGGAGGCGGGAGCCATGCCCAACTTTTCCACCGCGTCAGGCCGGGCGGCCTTCCACGCGGCCTACCACGCGTGCCTGGCGCGCTGGCCGGTGCCGCACGAGTCCGTCTTCGTCGAGACGCAGGCCGGCCGCACGCACGTGGTGGTGAGCGGCCCTTCGGATGCGCCGCCCGTGGTGCTCCTCCACGGCGCGGGGCTCACCGCCACCCAGTGGGTGCACAACGTGGAGGCGCTGAGCCGGGGCTTCCGCGTGTACGCGGTGGAGACGGTGGGTGACTTCGGCCGCAGTGAGGACGCCGGGGCGCTGCGCACCCGCGAGGAGTCGGAGGCGTGGCTCTCGGAGGTTCTGGACGGGCTGGGCCTGGGGGGGGTGACGCTTGGCGGGCACGCGCTGGGTGCGTGGATGGCGCTCGGGTATGCGCTGCGGAATTCCACACGGGTGCGCGGGCTGGTGCTGCTCGCGCCGCTCGGGGGAATCCTCGCGGTGGGCTCGCAGCTCGGCTTGCGGCTGCTCTCGCTGAGGCTGCTTCCGGTGCGGCGCGTGGTGGACGGCGTGCTGGAGTGGATGCACGCGCCGGGCAATGCGCCGGATGCGTTCGCGGCGGAGCTCTTCCGGGTGTGCATGTGGCACGGAGGGCCGCAGTCCCGGCTGGAGACGGTGGCCTTCCCCGAAGCGGAGCTGCGCGGGCTGCGCGTGCCCACCCTGCTGCTCCTGGGCGAGCACGAGAGGGCGTGCAATCCGCACAAGGCGGTGTCGCGGGCGCTGGTGCTGCTGCCGGACGCCGAGGCGGCGCTCATCCCCGGCGCCGGGCACATGCTGCCGTCCGAGCGGCCCGCGGAGGTGAATGCGCGCGTGGTGGCCTTCCTCGAGCGGATTCACAGCAGCGGAGCTGACGCGCGCGCGTCCGCGTGACGCTCTCCTACGCCCCCTTCCGGCGGAACTTCACTCTCCCCTCTCCCCCTGGGAGAGGGACGGGGTGAGGGGGCTGTGGGGGAATGCTACGCTCCGAGGACCGAGCGTCGGAGGTGGGGCGATGTGGAACGACGCCTTGACCGTGGTTGCGGTTTTCCTCGCTGTAGCGCTGGCACTGGTCGGCACCATCTGGGCGGGGATTCGGCTTCTCCGTTGGTACAGGAGGAATCGCGGGGCGGCTGCTGAGACGGCCCTCCACCTCTACCTGCAGCGCGAGCGCTCGATCCTCGAAGACCTGCTCGACGACGACTGAGCGCCCATGCGCGCTGGGCGATCGGAGTTTCCGCCGTGAGATAGGACGTGGCCGGGAAGGTGCTACGGCGCCACGCCGAACCGAGCGAGCAGCTTCTCCGTGAGCGGCCGGCGCAGCGGCAGCAACCTGTCCATGTCTCCCTTCGCGTCGAGCGTCAGTGTGGCGTAGACGTACTGCGCACCGTCCTTCTCCACCTCGCCGACGAGCCACCCCACCGCGCTCCCGCCCTGGAGCCCCAGGCCCGTCTTGCCGCGCAGCGTGTAGCCGGGCTTCTGCTCGAGGACGATGAGCTGGCGCACCAGCGCCATGTGCGCAGGCTTCGCCGGAAGCGCGCCAGCCTGCAACCTGCGCAGGAAGGCCACCTGCTCACGAGGCGTGATCCGCAGCGGACCCTCCAGCCAGAACGTGTCCACGTGTGCGCCGATGTCCTGGTTTCCGTAGCCGAGTGACTGCACATGGTTGCGCATCCGCTCCGCGCCGATGCGACGTGCGAGCTCCTGGTAGAACCACACCACCGAGTCCCGCATCGCCGTGGGCAGCGTGTGGTCGCGGTTCCACACGCGGACGCTGCGCTTCTGGCCGTCCCACTTCAGTGCGAACTCCGCACCCGGGATGACGCCCGTCTCGAGCCCGATGAGCGTATTGGGAATCTTGTAGGTGGAGTGCGGGAGGTAGCCGCGCCCCGCGAGCTCCGGGTTCACCACGTGCAGCACGTTGCGCTTCACGTCGAGCAGGACGAACGTGCCTTCCACGCCCGCGTCGCGGAAGAGGGTCGCGGCCTTCGCATCCACCTCGATGCGGGGGTTGCCGGGGACTTCCGTTGCAACCGCGGCATTCGTGGTGGGTGCGGCGCGCGCGGCCCATGAGCCGAGCAACGCGACGAGGAGGACCAGGAGGCGGGGGAGCGGATGGGGCATTGGGCGGGGAGCGTAGCGGGTCATGGTGCTGGCGTGTGTGCAGCGGGCGTGCCGAGTTATGGGAACGCAGAGCATGCACGGATGCACGGCCCCCTCACCCCCTTTCCCTCTCCCAGAGGGAGAGGGGTTCTTGGGCGCAGTTGGATTCCGGGTCACGGAGGCAGGCGAGTGCGTGCGCGTGTGCCGGTACCCGCGGAGCCGTGGCCCCTCGTGGCCGCCGGCCCGCAGTTCGCCGTACACTCTGCGTCCCATGCGCTCAGCCCTGCTCTTCGCCCTCCTCTTGCTGTCCGTTCCTGCCGCGGCCGCCGATGCTCCGAAGGCCATGGTGCTCAAGGCCGCCCGCCTCTTCGACGCCCGCGCCGGCAAGCTCGTATCGCCCGGTGTCGTCGTGGTGGTGGACGGGAAGATTGCCGCCGTCGGCCCCAGCGCCTCCGCCCCGAAGGGCGCCGAGGTGGTGGAGCTGGGCGACGCCACGCTGCTGCCCGGCTTCATGGATGCCCACACCCACGTCACCGGCGAGCCGAGCGGTGACTGGAGGCAGGACGTCATCGAGTCGCTCGAGCGCACCGTGCCCGAGCGCACGCTGGACACCCTCGAGTACCCGCGCCGCACGCTGATGGCCGGCTTCACCACCGTGCGCAACCTCGGCGCGGACGACTTCATCGACGTGGGCCTGCGCAACGCCATCGCGCGCGGCAAGGTGGTGGGCCCGCGCATCCTCACCGCCACGAACGGTCTGGGCACCACCGGCGGCCACTGCGACGAGAACGGCTGGGCCAGGGGCACCTTCCCGCAGGACACCGCGGGTGGCGTGGCGGACGGCCCCGAGGCCCTGCGCCGCAAGGTGCGCGAGGCCATCAAGTACGGCGCGGACGTCATCAAGGTGTGCGCCACCGGCGGCGTCCTCTCCAAGAATGCAGACGTGGACTCACCCCAGCTCACCCAGGCCGAGCTGGACGCGCTCATCGACGAGGCGCACGCGCGCAAGCGGAAGGTGGCCGCGCACGCCCACGGCGCCGAGGGTGCCAAGCGCGCCGTGCGTGCCGGCGTAGACTCCATCGAGCACGGCACCTTCCTCGATGACGAGGCGCTCACCCTGATGAAGCAGAAGGGCACCTACTTCGTGCCCACCCTCATGGCGTTCGAGGGCGTGCGCGAGCGTCTCGAGAAGGGCGCGCTGCCGAAGGAGACGCACGCCAAGGTGCGTGCAGCACTCGCCGCCGGCTCGCGCGCCATCCAGCGGGCGCAGCAGCTGGGCGTGCGCATCGCCTTCGGGACCGACGCCGGTGTCTTTGCGCACGGCAAGAATGCCGGGGAGTTCTCCCTCCTGGTGAAAAACGGCATGAAGCCCCAGGACGCGCTGCGCGCCGGCACGCTCACCACCGCGGAGCTGTTCGGCATCGCGGACCGCGTAGGCACGCTCGAGACCGGCAAGCTTGCGGACGTGGTGGCCGTGCCCGGCGACGTGCTGCAGGACATCCGCCGCACCGAGCAGGTCTTCTTCGTCATGAAGGAGGGCGTCGTCTACCGCAACGACCGTTCGGCCGAGCACGGCCGCAGCGCGCCGGTGGCGGCAGACCAGCCGTAGTCGGTGGGGCGCAGTATCTTCCTTCCATGGCTCCCTCGTCCGCTGCCGCGCTCGCGACACAAGCCTCCGCTCCCCGCCACGACGGGGAGCAGCGCGTGACGCTCTGGGACATTCGTTGGAAGGATTACGAGGCCATCCTCCGGATGCTGGGGGACCAGGCGGGCGTTCGCGTGTCGTACCTCCGGGGCATTCTCGAGTTCATGAGCCCCTCGGAGCGTCACGAGTCGCTCAAGAAGATGATCGCCCGGCTGCTCGAGATGTACGCGCTCGAGCACGACATCGAGCTCGTCGGAAAGGGCTCCATGACGATCCGCAAGCGCGAGAAGGAGCGCGGCGCCGAGCCCGACGAGTGCTACTTCGTGAACCGCACGGCCAGGGGCTTTCCGGACCTGGCCATCGAGGTGGTCCTGAGTCATGGCGCCATCGACAAGTTCGAGCTCTATGCCGGGCTCGGAGTGAAGGAGCTGTGGTTGTGGGAGGACGGGACCCTTCACGTCTACCGCCTTCGTGGCGAGCGGTACGCGCGCGCGAGGAAGAGCCACCTCCTGCCGGAGCTGGACCTCTCGCACCTCGCCCGCTTCGTGGAACGCGAGGACCAGACACGGGCGGTGCGCGAGTACCGTGACTCGCTGCGCGCGCGGCACTGACGGCAGAGCCCGGGCGCCCTCCCCCCGGCCCGATGAGGAGGGCGTCTCCGGGCCCTACGTCACTCACTGCAGCGGAGAGTGTACGTCCACCAGCTCCTGCGCGTGCACGGCACGGCGCGAGATTGCCTGCGCCTTCGTCGGCCGTGGCCCCTTCGCGAAGGCCGGTAGCTCCAACGCCCGGCCCAGCCGCGCCGACTCGTAGAGTGCGCGGATGATGCGCACATCCGCAAGCCCCTCCCAGCCATCCGGCTCGGGCTCGCGCGCCTTCAGGATGCAATCACTGAAGTACAGGAGCTCGGGCCCAATCTGGTCACGCTCCGGGAACGTGCGCCGCGTGGGCCTTCCCTTCACGCGCAGCTCCCACTCCGTCCTGCCCTCGTAGTCGTAGGCATTCTCCAGGCGCAGACTTCCCTTCGTGCCCACCACCTCGTACGTGTTGCCCTGGCTGGCGCCGAAGCTGACGTTGAAGGAGGCGAGCCGGTCCTCCGGGAAGCGCAGCAACGCGGACACCGCCTCCTCCGTCTGAGCGAAGCGCGGCTCCCGTCCCCTGGCGCGGAAGCAGGAGACCTCCGTGGGCTCCGCACCGAAGAGCGAGCGCGCCGCGTTGATGCAATCGATGCCGACGTCCCAGAGGACGCCCCCGCCCGCCTCCAGCTCCACCCGGATGTTGTGCGGCGCCACCTGGAAGCTGAGGGACGAGCTGAAGAGACGTGGCTCTCCAATCCTCCCCCTGCGCAGCGCCTCCACCGCCGCGAGGTTCGCCGCCTCGAAGTGGAGCCGGTAGGCCACCATGAGCCGCACGTCGCTCTCCGCGGCCGCGCGAATCATGTCGTGGCATTGCTCCTCGGTCATCGCCATCGGCTTCTCGCACAGCACGTGGCAGCCGGCGTGCGCAGCGCGAAGCGCGTACTCCGCGTGCAGGCTGTTGGGCAGCGTGATGTAGACGGCGTCCACCTCCGGGTGGCGGAGGACGTCGTCGTACTGCTCGTAGCCGAAGACGGGCACCTCGTAGCGGTGGCCGAGCACCCTGTGCTTGCGCGGGTCCCCCGACACCATGGCCACCAGGCGCGCGGCCTTCCTCGTGTTCCGGAACGCGGGCAGCACCGCGCTCTGCGCGAAGTGGCCGAGCCCCACCACCGCGAAGCCCACCTGGCGCCCCGCACCCGCGCGCACAGTCCTCACCCGCACCTGCTTCCGAGCCGCCATCGGGCCTCCTCGTCGAGTCACGAGGCGCGATGGTCCGCAGCGGCGCGCGGCCCGACAACGCCTGCCTGCCCGTCCCACGCCACAGGCCCGGGAGAGCGACGGAAAGCGGACAGCAGGATGCCCCGCAGGAGGTATCCGCGTCGGACCCGGGGCACACCCCCCGGGCCCACTGCCCCTCTCCCTCCGGGGGCTCTCAGTCGAACGCGCCCAGCACCGCCAGGCCCGTGCTGCGGGGCGCCACCATCGGCATCACGGTGACGCCCGTCGGCGCCTTCGGTGCGTCCATGCCGCGCGTGAGGACGGTGGTGAGGAGGAGGCCGGTGACGATGCCGGAGCCCACGGCGATGGACTGGGTGGTGGAGGGCGCGAAGCTCTGCGTGGTGATGCCCGTGGCGAGCAGCCCCAGCCCGAGGCCCGCGACGCCACCCAGGTCGATGTAGAACATGCGCTGACGGCTCATCTGCACCCACGGCGCCACGAGGCCGCCGACCAGCAGGCCCGAGCCCGCGCTCATGGCGGCCACGCGCAGGTGCTCGCCCGAGGCGAGCTCGGGACGCACCGCCCCGAGCACGTAGTTGGAGAGGACCGCGCTCCAGATGCCCATGCTGTTGGTGAACGCCACCTGGCCCGGACGTGGACGGAGCACAAGACCCAGGAGCCCACCGACGAGCGTCCCCGCGGCCGCGCCCGTGGGCACGAGGAGCGCCGGCCCCCCGTCATTGGCGGCCAGCAGGGAGCCCGTGAGGAACGTGCCCCACAGCGTGCCCGAGTTGATGGACGTCACCAGGCCCGTGGGCAGGGGACGGCGCACGAACATCCCGGAGGCGAAGAAGCCCAGGCCGCCGCCCAGCACCGCGCCCGTGAGCACCGTGGGCGTCGTGTCGTTCTGCAGGGTGCCGGTGGCGGGGCCGAGCACGTGGCCGTTCCCCGACAGCGTGAGCGCGACCGCCGCGCCCCACAGCGCACCGTGGACGGCCTGGCCCATGGCGAGCTCCTCGCGCCCCGAGCCGAACAGGAGCTCACTCCCGCCCTCCGCAGGCATCACGGCATCTCGGCCCGGCTCCTTGCCCGGTGCTTTCACGCCCCGCTCCTTCAGCTCCGCTGCCACCACCTGCTCGCGGAGGGACTCGAGCTTGGCCTTGGCCTCCGCGTCCGAGGGACAGAGAGACACGGCCTGGCCGAGCTCCATCATGGCGTCCGACAGGCGCCCCTCGCGCTGCGCCGCCTCGGAGCGCTCCTCGTAGTGCGCGGCCTCGCGACAGCGCGCCTCCGCGTCGAAGGACTGGGCGAGGGCGGCAGGGGCCACGAGGAGGAGGAGGAGTCCCGGGAGCAGACGCAGGGCCATGGGGCCAGAGCCTCTCTCCACCACGGGCCACGCTGCAAGGCGGTCGTGCCCGGGAGCTCCGGTGACGAGGACTGCAGCACGGCACGCCTGCTCGCCTGGCACTGCCACGCAGCAGGGCGGGCGCACGTCCCGGGACGGCGATGCGCGCCAGGCAACACTCGGAATGCCCCGCACGTCTTGCGTGCTGACACGTCGCTTCACTGCACGCCAGGGTGGGGCGTTCCGCATCCGTCTCTCCTCCGGAGGTTTCCCATGCGTCGCTTCGTCGCCGCCGTTTCTACCCTGTTCCTCCCATTCGTGGCCGGCTGTCCCTCCGCGACGTCCCTCTGCCGCAGCGGCGTGGACCAGGTGTGCGAGCGAAGCTTCGAATGCCAGCCTCAAGCGGTGAAGGACTCGCCCCAGTTCCAGGCCGGCTTCGGAAGGAGCGTGGAGGAGTGCAAGGAGTTGCTGTACGCCAACCCCCTGAGGCCACAGAACGCCACCGGCATCGCCTGCGCCGCAGCCGACAGCGACCAGGACCTGTGCGCGAACCTCGGGCAGCCGGACCGCACCAACTTCGACCTGGGCAAGGCGTCGGAGTGCCGGGATGCACGCGCGGACCTGGCCTGCGCGGACTACCTCGCACAGCTGACCAATCCCGCCATGGCTCCCGCGGCCTGCGCCGAGCGCTGCACCGAGTAGCGAGGTGGCGCCCGGGAGCGCGAGCCGTCAGGATGTGGGCCCCCATGGCCCACACGAAGGAGGAGGAGTGGCTCTGGGGCTGGGACCCCACGCCGGGCATCGTCTCGGTGTGGGCGGAGCCCGACGGCCGCGCCTTCGTCTGGCGGAGGCTCCCGGAGACAGGCGCGCTCGTTCGCGAAGACGTCCGTTTCCGTCCGTGGCTGCTCCTCGCGTCGCTGAAGGACCTCGAGCACGTCGGCCCGAGGCTTTGTCCCGAGCGCGAGGGACCTGCACCACACCACTTCACCTACGAGGAGCTCGAGGGCCCCGGTGAGCTCCGCTACCTGGTCCGTGCGGAGGACGGGCGCGCGCTGACGGCAGCCGTGCTGCAAGGTGCGACACGGCGCTTCGGGCGCCCCATCGCACACGTGCGTGAGCTGGGAGCGGATGCGGTCCTCTCGCTCCCTCCGGAGGAGCAGTACCTCGTCGCGTCGGGGCGCACGTACTTCGGAGGGCTCGGCTTCGACGGGCTGCGCCGCATGCAGCTGGACCTGGAGACCACCGGCCTTCATCCCCAGCGCGACCGCATCTTCCTCGTCGCGGTGCGTGGGCCGGATGGAACCGCGGAGACGCTCGAGGCCCACGGTGAGGACGATGCCGCCGAGGCCGACCTCCTGAGGCGTCTCGTCGCCCGTGTGCGCGCGCTGGACCCGGACGTCATCGAGAACCACAACCTGCACGGCTTCGACCTGCCGTTCATCGCTCACCGTGCACGACTGCTCGGCGTTCCACTGGCACTGGGCCGAGCAGGCGCGCCGGGCCTGCGCCAGCGTCCTGCCGCGCGGGGAGCCGCTCTCGGTGACGCGGGAGGCCCTGACGAGCCCAGGCGCCGGATGCGGTACACGGTCCCCGGACGCGAGCTCATCGACACGCTGGACGCCGTGCGCCGCTACGACTTCGCCGCGCGCGAGCTGCCGGGCCACGGGCTCAAGGCGGTCGCGCGGCACCTGGGCCTCGCGGGGCCGGACCGCGAGTACATCCCAGGCGCTCGGGTGCACGAGGTCTTCCGTCGCGACCCCGAGCGCGTGCGGCGCTATGCGTGTGATGACGTGACCGAGGCGGCGGGCGTCGCGCGGATGCTCGGAGGGGCGGCCTTCGCGCTCGCACGCATGGCACCGCGTCGGTACGAGCGTCTCGCGGATGCCGGGCCTGCCACCGGTGTGCTGGACCCGCTCCTCGTGCGCGCCTACCTCCGCGCAGGGGCCGCGCTCCCTGCTCACGAGGCAGGAGACGGGACGCCCCACAGCGGTGCAGCGCTCCACCTGTTCGCCACGGGCGTGGCGCGGCACGTGGTGAAGGCGGACGTCGCGAGCCTCTATCCCTCGCTCATGCGCGAGTACCGCATCGGGCCGCCGCGCGACCGGCTCGGCGTGCTGCTCGCGCTGGTGGACCAGCTGGTGGAGCAACGACTGGCCGCGAAGGCGCAGGCACGTGCCGCGGCGCCGGGCTCGCAGGAGCGGCACACCCACGAGGCGCTCTCCGCCGCGATGAAGATCGTCGTCAACTCGGCGTACGGATACCTCGGGGCGGTGGGACTCACGCGCTTCTCGGACGTTCACGCCGCCAACGAGGTGACGCGGCGAGGACGTGAGGTGCTGGCGCTCATCTGCCGCGAGCTGGCACGGCGTGGCGTCACGCTGCTGGAGGCGGACACCGACGGCGTGTACTTCGCCGTTCCGGAGGACTGGAGCGAGGTCGACGAGCGCCGCATCGTCTCCGAGGTCGCCGCGCTCCTCCCACCGCGCGTCCACCTCGAGTTCGACGGGCGGTACGCGGCGATGCTCTCGCACGAGCCGAAGAACTACGCGCTGCAGCCCTACGACGGCCCCCTCGTCCTGCGCGGCGTGGCGTTCCGCTCGAGCCGGGCCGAGCCCTTCGGCGAGGACTTCCTGCGCCGCGCGCTGTGCTGCCTCCTCGCCGGGGACATTCCGGGAGTGCAGGAGGCCTTTGTCGCGACCGTGACTGCACTGCGGCGGCGGGAGCTTCCCACGTTCGACGTGGCCGCACGCGTCCGGCTGACGAAGAGCCCACAGGAGTACCAGGACACGCGTGAGCGCAGGCGCGAGCTTCCCTACGAGGCCCTGCTGGCCAGCGGCCGCACACACTGGAGGCCCGGTGAGCACCTCCACGTGTACCGCGCCACGGGAGGACGCGCGGGACTGATACCGGAGCTGGAGGGCGAGGAGGACGGCGACTCCGGAGACCAGGTGGGCGACGCTCGCGCGACCGACTCGAGAGACTACGACGCCGAATATTACGTCCGGCTGCTCCGCGAGACCTTCGCGGCCCGCCTGGTACGAGCCCTGACGCCCGAGGACTTCGCCACGGTGTTCGCCGACCCCGAGCAGCCCTCCCTCTTCACGGAGTCACTGACACAGGCTCGTCCCATCCTCACCCCACTCCCCTCGACTCTTCTCCCCTCCAATCTCCCCTCTCCCCCTGGGAGAGGGAAAGGGTGAGGGGGTTGTGCATCCGTCCTCCACCCCCGCTCACCAGGGAATCGGCCGCCTATCCCGGAAGAACCCGCCCGTGGGCCCATCCTCCGGAAGCATGGCCAGCCACACGACGGTGTCCGCGCCCTCCTCCACGCTGCGCGGAGCCGCCTCTCCGCCCATCCGCGTGCGCACCCAACCCGGGAACACCGCATTCACCTTCACGTGGTCCGGCACCTCCGAGGCGAGCTTCAGCGTGAGCGCATTGAGCGCCGCCTTCGTCACCGCGTACGCGGCGGGCCCCGGCAGCCCGCCCGAGAACGCGCCCGCACCCGAGGACACATTCACCACGCGCCCATACCCCGCGTGCACCATGCCCGGCACGAAGGCCCGACACATCCACCATGGCCCGAGGAGGTTCACCGCGAGGGTCTCCTCCATCACCTCCGTGGACGTGTGCAGGACATTCCCCTCCTGGTAGACGCCAGCGTTGTTGACGAGCACGTCCACCTGCACCAGCTGGTGGGCCAGCTCGCTCGCGCACGACTTGACGGAGTCCTCGCGCGACACGTCGAGCGGAGCGAAGAGCACGTCCAGGCCCTCCCTGCGCAGGGTGTGACACGCGGCCTCGCCGAGCGCCTCGTCCCTGGCGGTGAGCACCACCCGCAGGCCCGCGCGCGCGAGCTGCCGGCTCACCTCGAACCCGATGCCCCGGTTGGCTCCCGTCACCAGCGCCGTGCGCTTCATGCTGGACCCCCTGTGCAGGGCGCTCAGACGGCAGGCCGCTCGACCGGGTAGCGCACGCGCGGACGCGCATGCAGCTCCACCTGGCGGAGCAATCCCTCGAGCTCGAAGGGCTTGGCGAGCACTCCGACTGCGCCCACTTCTCGCGCACGGCGCTCGGCGTCGTTCGCGGCCGTGCACACCACCACGGGCACCTGGTCGTCGTAGCGGCGGTGGAGCTCTTCGGCGAACCTCCAGCCGTCCATCACCGGCATGCGCATGTCGAGCAGGATGAGGTCCGGAAGCTCCTGCTCCAGGCGGGCGAGCCCCTCGCGGCCATTCACCGCCTGGGAGACGCGGATGTCGGACACCTCCAGAGCGTAGGAGATGACCTCCCGCATGTCCGGGTCGTCCTCGATGACGAGGACGTGTACGCGGGCCATGAGACCTCCTCCCGCACAACCTAGGCCCGTCCGCCCCCGTGTCGAGAGGGCGGGAGGGCTCGGGGGGTGGAGAGGAGACGGGCCCCTGGGTGGTTCCTCGCCGTGTGAGGCTCACTTCACCGCGAACGCACCACCATGCCCGGGTCCGTGAAGCAAAGCCCCACGAACGCACGCCACGTGGGCGTACCGTAACCCTGACCGATGCCGGGCCCGCCGCCCGCGCGCACCACGAGCCCGTCGCGCACGACGTACTGCAGGCCGAGGAGCGCCTCCATCGGCCGCGCGTCGGCCCCGGTGTCCTCGAGCCCGAGCGCGCCCACGAACGTCCCCTGCGCCGCGAGGCGCTGCGTGCCCAGCCGGAACGGCACCTCCGCGCCGAGCGCATAGGCCAGCTCGTGGCCCACCGTGAGGCTGCGCAGTGCCTGCGCGCTGCGGAGGTTGGCGCCCAGGGCCACGGCGAGACGGAGGCTGTCGTTGGCCCACTCGCCGAGGAGACGCGGCTGCACGCCCACGCCCTGCGCGCCGGCGAAGT
>JAKEEX010000293.1 GCA_022616315.1 Myxococcaceae bacterium | reverse complement strand
GCGGCCCTCCGCGTCTGGAAGGTCGGCCAGTGCGCCCGCGGAGAGCTGCGCTGCCAGGGACCCCGCGTCACCCGCGGCGATTGCGTCGAAGAGGGACATGCCGCCCGAGCATGGCCCGGGGCACCGCCCTCGCGCCAGGCCCCGAGGCGGTCAGTGCTTGTAGCCGCCCTGGTGGGCCGGCGTCGCCTCCACGTCGTGCGCGATGACGAAGTGGTAGAGCGGCTGCGGGTCCTCCTTGGGGCCGCCGAAGAGCTCCACCAGGTAGTGGCCCTCCCCGCCCGTGTCGGGGTCCGGGGCGCTGCGCACCTCGAGGATGTCCCGGCCCGGAATCACCAGCTCCCCCACGAGCGTCTTGCCCACCAGCACCTGCACCACCGCCCTGCGCTCCTCCTCCTCGAAGAAGACCCAGTGGAAGTCCGCGTGGTCGAAGAGCGTGACGTCGCCGGAGCCGGACCTCAGGATGCAGTTGGGGTGGTCCTGGAGCCAGTGCCAGAAGCGGTCGAACGTGAGGGTCTGCGGAGGCTTGAGGAGCGTGTCCATGGCGTCGGGCCGCCGACCCTACGACAGGACGCGTCGGAACTCCCGGCCAACCTTCTCTGGCAGGCGAGCAGGCGTGCGTCCATGGACGCTGCCCACCTCCACCTGCGTTCTAGCGTCGACGAGAGTTCCCCGCCGACGGCGCGGCGCGTCTATCTTGGACACACGCTTCCCTTCGCAGGACGGAGGTTCTGACATGATTGGCTTCGAGCTTTCCGAGCACCAGCGCGGCCTTCAGCGGCTCGCCTATGAGTTCGCCCGCGACGTCGTCCGCCCGGCGGCCCCGCACCACGACGAGACGGGCGAGTGGCCCGACGAGGTGCTGCGCAAGGCGTGGGAGCTCGGCCTGCTCAACGTCCACGTCCCGGAGTCCTGCGGTGGGCTGGGGCTGGGCACCTTCGACGGCGCCCTCATCGACGAGGAGATGGGCTGGGGGTGCACGGGCATCTCCACCGCCATGACGGCCAACAGCCTCGCCCAGGTGCCCGTCATCGTGGCCGGCACCGAGGAGCAGAAGAGGAAGTGGCTGTCCCCCTTCATCGAGGCGCCGCTGCTGTGCAGCTACGCCGTCACGGAGCCCGGCGCCGGCTCCGACGTCGCGGGCCTCAAGACGACCGCGGTGAGGAAGGGGGACAAGTACGTCCTCAATGGCCAGAAGATGTGGATCACCGGCGCGGGCCACGCCAGCTGGTTCTTCGTCCTCGCCAAGACCGACGCCACCGCCGCCCACAAGGGGATGACGGGCTTCCTGGTGAACGCGAAGTCCGCGGGCGTCACGGTGGGCAAGAAGGAGAACAACATGGGCCAGCGGGCGAGCGACACCCGCGGCATCACCTTCGAGGACGTGGAGGTGCCCGTGGAGGCGCGGCTCGGCGCGGAGGGAGAGGGCTTCAAGATTGCGATGAAGGCCTTCGACCACACCCGCCCGCTGGTGGCGGCCGCCGCGGTGGGCCTGGCCCGCTCCGCGACGGAGCACGCCATCTCCTACGCGAAGGAGCGCAAGGCGTTCGGCAAGCCCATCGGCGAGTTCCAGGGCATCAGCTTCATGATTGCGGACATGGCCGCGGACGTGGAGGCCGCGCGCCTCCTGGTGTGGAAGGCCGCGTGGGAGATCGACCAGGGCCGCCGCAACACGCTCACCGCCGCCATGGCCAAGAAGTGCGCCGCGGACTGGGCCATGCGCATCGCCACCGACGCGGTGCAGGTCTTCGGCGGCTACGGCTTCAACAAGGAGTATCCGGTGGAGAAGCTGATGCGCGACGCGAAGATCATGCAGATCTACGAGGGCACCTCGCAGATCCAGCGCGTCATCATCGCGCGCGAGCTCTTCTCGCGCTGAGCCTTCAGCCGCCGAGCAGCTCGCGCTTGAGCCCGCCGGTCCGGACGTTGGGGCCCAGCCAGATGGAGAAGAGCGCGTTGGCGAAGTCCTTGCTCGGCACCTCCACCGTGGGCTGGTTGGTGCCCTGCATGGTGGCGCCCTTGCCGGGGGTGTAGGTGAGGAGCAGCTCGTCGCCGCGCTTCACGTCCCGGAGCGCGCCGAGCACCTGCGGCATGTACCGCTCGACCTCCGCCCGCTTCTCCTCGGGCACGTTGCGCGTGAGGCCGTCCCGGAAGGCCTTGATGACGAGCGCGCGTGGCAGGCTGCGCTCGACCACCAGGTGCAACCGCTTCACCTGCTCCGACGCGAGCACCTGGTCCACGGAGTGCGTCGGCTCCTCGAGGTAGAGGCCCAGGGTGTAGAGCTCGAGGAAGAGCAGCTTCTGCTCCCCGGCGCCGTTGAGGCGCAGG
>JAKEEX010000292.1 GCA_022616315.1 Myxococcaceae bacterium | reverse complement strand
GTGCTTGCTTCTCCACTCCCCCGCCAAGCTGCGCAATACTCGCGGCCCCCCATGCGCACACTCACCTTCGCCCTGCTCACGCTGACGGCCTGCGCGAGCGTCCAGACCCCTCCCCCCGCGCCCTCCACCCCGCGCGTTGCTCCGATGTCCCCCGCGGCCGAAGCGGCTCCGACGCGCACCTGGCACCAGGAGCGCCCCGTCGTCATCCGCCACGCCACGGTGATGCCCGTCTCCGGCCCTGCAATCGAGGACGGCGCCGTCTCCTTCGTGGACGGCAAGCTCGTCGCGGTGGGGAAGAACGCGGACGTGGCCACCCCTCCCGGCGCGGAGGAGGTGGACGGCACCGGGCTGTTCGTCACACCGGGCATCATCGACGCGCACAGCCACCTGGGCGTCTACGCCTCGCCGGCCAGCTTCTCCAACAACGACGGCAACGAGGCCACCGCTCCCGTCACCGCAGAGGTGTCCGCCGAGCACGCCTTCTGGCCACAGGACCCGGGCCTGCGTCGCGCGGCGGCCGGCGGCGTCACCGCGTTGCTGGTGCTCCCCGGGAGCGCCAACCTCATCGGCGGCCGCGGCTTCCCGGTGAAGCTGCACTTCGGACGCTCGGCGCGCGAGGTGCGCTTCCCCGGCGCGAAGGACGGCCTGAAGATGGCCTGTGGTGAGAACCCACGCCGCGTCTACGGCGAGGGCCGCCACACCGCCCCGTCCACCCGCATGGGCAACGCCGCCGGCTACCGCCAGGCCTTCGCGCAGGCGAAGAGCTACCTGGAGCGGTGGGACGAGTGGGAGAAGAAGCACGAGAAGGAGGGCGAGAAGGCCGGCCCGCCGCCCGAGCGCAACCTCAAGCTGGAGACGCTCGCCGAGGTGCTGCGCGGCAACATCCTCGTGCAGAACCACTGCTACCGCGCGGACGAGATGGCGGTGATGCTCCAGATTGCGCAGGAGTTCGGCTACCCCATCCGCGCCTTCCACCACGCCATCGAGGCCTACAAGGTGCGTGACCTGCTCGCCGACAAGCAGGTGGCGGTGGCCACGTGGGCGGACTGGTGGGGCTTCAAGCTGGAGGCGTGGGACGGCATTCCCCAGAACGCGGGCCTGGTGAGCCAGGCGGGTGGACGCGCCGTCATCCACTCCGACTCCGCGCTCGGCATCCAGCGCCTCAACCAGGAGGCGGCCAAGGCCATGTGGCGCGCGCGCGAGGCGGGCATCCCCGTCTCCGAGCAGGAGGCGCTGCGCTGGGTGACGCTCAACGCCGCGTGGCTGATGGGCGTGGACTCCGTCACGGGTTCGCTCGAGCCGGGGAAGATGGCGGACGTGGTGCTGTGGAAGGGCCACCCGCTCAGCGCCTACGCGCGCGCGCAGCGCGTGTGGGCCGACGGTGTCGTCACCTATGACGGCGTGAAGGGGCCGGTGGAGGACAGCGACTTCGAGCTCGGCGAGAGCGCGGCCACCGTGGCGCGCCTCACTGCGCAGCCCGCGAGCCGTCCCCAGCTTCCCGCCGCGTGCGACCCGCAGGCGGACGCCACCTGCGCGAAGCCACTCCCTGTGGATGCCGCCGCGTGCGTCGTCTTCCGCGACGTGACGCTGCTCTCCGAGGGCCGACTCACCCCGGGCGCACACGCGCTCGTGGAGGGGGGCAAGGTGACGCGCGTGCAACCGGGAACGCTGTCGACCCCCCCCGGGTGCCGCACCGTGGAGGGCAAGGGCGCGGTGCTCGCTCCGGGCTTCATGGACCCCATGACCGCGCTGGGCATCGTCGAGGTGCAGGCCGAGGAGTCCACCAACGACGTGGGCCCCCGCGCGGCGATGACGCCGCCCCCTGCGGTCAACGCCGCACTCCGCACCGCGGACAGCATCAACCCTGCCTCCGTCACCTTCGCGGTGGCGCGCCTGGGTGGCATCACGGGTGCGGGCGTGGTGCCATCCGGTGGTCTCATCTCCGGTCAGAGCGCCTTCGTCACCACGGACGGCACGGTGCGGCGCACGCCGCTCGCGCTCCACGTGAACCTCCGCGACGGACGCGACGCGCTCTCCTCCTCGCGCTCGGCGGTGCTGGAGCGGCTGCGTGAGCTGCTCGTGGACGCGCGGGAGTGGGCGCGCCGCCGGCAGGAGTTCGAGCAGCGCCGGACGCGTGACTTCGCCGCGAGCCGTCTGGACCTCGAGGCCCTGCAGCCCGCGCTCCGGGGCCAGCTGCCCGTGGTGGTGACCGCGGACCGCGCGTCGGACATCCGTGCGGCGCTCGCGCTCTCGCGCGAGTTCGGCCTGAAGCTGGTGGTCGCCGGTGGCAGCGAGGCGTGGCGGGTGGCCGACGAGCTGGCCCGCGCGAAGGTGCCCGTCATCCTCCAGCCCACGCAGAACCTGCCGGCCACCTTCGACAGCCTGGGCAGCCGGCTGGACGGCGCGGCACTCCTGAACGCCGCCGGCGTGAAGGTCCTCTTCTCCACGCTGGGGGAGTCGTACCAGGTGCGCACGCTGCCCCAGGAGGCGGGCAACGCGGTGGCGTGGGGCCTGCCGTGGGACGCGGCGGTGCGCGCGCTCACGTCGAACCC
>JAKEEX010000291.1 GCA_022616315.1 Myxococcaceae bacterium | reverse complement strand
TTTTGAAGCCTCGACACACGACGCGCCGGGCCCGTCTCCAGGCAGGCGGGCACGTGGGAGCAGTCTGGCAGGCGGCAGCAGCCGGGCGTTGTGTGGCGCCTCCCCGCGGGTATCCTCTCGCCCTCCCGTGCAGTCCGCCCGCCTCCAGTCCGCCGGCCGCCGCTTCCTGCGGATCCTCGGCTTCTCGCTGCTGCAGGCAGTCCTCCTCGGGTGTGCGTTCGGCTGGCTCACCTCCGTGCGCGTCGCGCGCACCGAGCGCGAGGAGGAGGGCGTCGAGCGGCTCCCCGTGCACCAGCAGCTCAGCGACCGCCTCGAGCGGCTCGAGCTCGCGTTCTACGACTGGCGCGCGCGGGAGCTCGGGCGCGTGTCGGAGCGGCCGGAGGAGGTCGTCCCCATCGTCATCGACGAGGAGACGCTGGCCAACGCCCGGGAGACCGCGAGGTCCGAGCTCGCCATGCAGCCGTGGCCGCGCGAGGTCCTCGGCCATCTGGTGGCGCGGCTCCTCGAGGAGGGTGCATCCCGGGTCCTCCTCGACGTCCCGCTCGCGAACGCGAGCCCTCACCGCCCACAGGGTGGCCCCTCGGGCCCCCTCGCCGACGAGGAGCGGATGCAGGGCCTGCTCGCGGAGCGGCCCGGCGCGTCCCAGCTCGGCTTCACGTGGTCCCTGCAGTCCGTGGTCCCACCCGCGGGCCGCCCGGGTCCATCGTTCGTCGTACTGGTGGACGTCCGGCCCTCCGTGGAGCGCGCGCAGGAGACGGTCCGGCGCCTCCTGTCCGAGGGCCACCGGGCCTTCGTCGTCCCGGACGGTCGGAGCGTCCAGGTGCTCGCGGACGTGGGCTCCGAGGCGGAGGGGAGGGCCCTCCAGAAGCTGCTCGGCGCCGGGTTGGATGCTCCGCCACGCCCGTTCCTGCCTGCGGACCGCGCGTACGAGGTGCGCGCGCAGGACCTGCTCCTTCAGCTCGCCGCGGTAGAGGTGGAGGGGCTGGAGCCGGAATCCCTCTTCCAGGTCCGCAGCCTGGAGCACCCGCTCGTCCCGCTCCTCGGACGTCACAGCGCCTTCGGCAGCGTGCGTCTTGTCCCCGACACGGACGGGAGGGTCCGTGGCGTGCCCCACCTCGTGGGCCTCCGCGATGGAGAGGGGCGCCTGCGCATCCTCCCATCCCTCCCGCTCGCGGCCGCGATGGCAGAAGCGGGCTCCAGGCGGCTGCGCTACCGGGATGGACTCCTCGAGGTGGGTGACCGCTACCGCGTGCCGATGGGCCCCGACGGGGTCAGCCTGCTTCGCTGGGACGCCCCGGAGCCCGGTCGAGATTCGCGCGGAACGCTCGCCCACCAGGTGAACGCCTGGCGCGTCCTCACGAACCTCCAGGACGTCGCGGGGGGAATGCCCGCGCGCTACCGCAACGGGCTCGAAGGGCGCGTGGCGCTCGTGATGCGCGCGGGGCGCGCCGGTGGCCAGACCGTGGCCACACCCTCGGGCGAGCAGGTGCAGGAGGGCGCCGTCCTCGGCCAGGCGCTCG
>JAKEEX010000029.1 GCA_022616315.1 Myxococcaceae bacterium | reverse complement strand
TCGAAGCCGTCGGCAGTGGTACGCCGGGGCAGGGCCATGACGCCCGCGTTGTTGACGAGCAGGTGCAGCGCACGGTGGCGCGAGCCGAACGCGTCCGCGAAGGCGCGCACGGACGCGAGGCTTGCGAGGTCCAGTGAGGCCACCTCCACGGAGGCACCGGGAGCCGCGCTGCGGACGTCGCGTGCGGCCTCCTCCCCACGCTCGGCGCTCCGCACGGCGAGCACCACGTGGGCGCCCTTCCGCGCCAGCGCACGTGCCGCGACGAGTCCGATTCCGCTGTTGGCCCCGGTGATGACTGCGACCTTCCCGGACAGGTCCGGCAACCGCTGCTCAGTCCACTTCTCAGTCACGATGTTCCTCTCTGGATGCAGGAGGGGGAGCGGTAACGGAGAGCGTGGGTTGACGCAACAGACGTCTCACGTCTGGAAGACAGCGCAACGGGACGTCGGGGACGGAGGAGCAGGCAGGCATGTGTTCACCGGGCTTGCCCTTCGTTGCCCGGCGCGGTGCGGATGCTCATGACGTCGGCGAGGCCGGGGGGCATCCAAATGAGCGGAGCTGGGCAGAGGTGGCGCGCCCTGTCCGTGGCGTCGCTGGTGCTATCGGTAGCGTGTGGGGTGTGGGGCGGACAGCAACCGCCGGCGAGTGCTGGCGACGACGGTCAGAATGGCGTGGATGAAGGACCTGCCTCCACCGATGCGGGAGCTGCGGAGGCGAGCGCTGCGCAGGACGAACAACCCGCGGCGCCCGGCTCTGAAGCACCCGGTGCGTTGCAGCTCAACGCATCAGGCCCCGTGGAGTCGAGCGACCTCGCGGTTTCCAGCACGCACGTCTACGTCGCGTGGGTCGAGCAGCTTCCGGACGGCGCGTCCGTGCACTTCCGGCAAAGCGAGGACGAAGGGGCCACTTTCGCTTCGCTGCAGCCCCTGACGGAGCCGACGGTCGGCATCCACTCGGCTCGGGTCGTCGCCTCCGGGAGTGACGTCTACGTCCTGTGGGCCCAGGTCCCCGCGAGAGCCAACCCGACGGTCTGGGTGCGCGAGAGCTCGGATGCAGGCGCGACGTTTGGCCCCGCCCAACCTGTCCCGCTGGGCAGCATCCTGGACGTGACTGC
>JAKEEX010000001.1 GCA_022616315.1 Myxococcaceae bacterium | reverse complement strand
GCTTTGCCGCGGCGGCCGCCTGCTCTCGCGCCTCGTCCTCGCCACCGACGAAGGAACGAGTCCCGTCCACCACCATCTGCGGCGTGTAGACGCGATTCTCATCCCCCTCTGCGGCGTAGTGGCGCTGGCGCTCGCTGAACTCGGGCGAGCCGTAGGGGTCCTTCCACCCGAGGTCATCCCAGTAGTCCACATGGAACCCGAGCGTGATGAGCTCGACGCCCTCCACCGGCTGCTTCTTGGCCAGCCGAGCGAGGGCGTCGTCCGCGGGCGGGCAGCTCGAGCAGCCCTCGGAGGTGAACAGCTCCACCAGGACGGGCGTGCGCGGCGCGCTGGAGGCGATGAGCAGGGGCAGAGCGAGGAGGACAGGATTCATGACCACCCATATGCTCGCAGGGGAAAGCGGTTGCACCTTCACGGAGTGCCCCTCCCTCTTTTCGGGCCTCGTGCCGCCCGCTTCCTCGAGCAGCACTCAGGGAGCGAGGTGCCGCCGGCAACCCCTTCGCTTTCCCTGCTGCTGTCGAAGCCAGGCGGTACCCCCTCCTCGAGAGTCATGCCTCGCGAGGAGGGGTTCCCCCGGGAGGAGGCCGTCCTCACCGTCGCGGGTGATGCGAGCGGCCTCCTCCGCTCGAGCCGTCAACCCTCGCGCAGGGCCAGGATGACATCGAGCACCACGCACATCCCGGCCGGGAGACTGGACACGCCGAGCACCAGGCGGGTGTGGCCGTTGTCCGGGCCGAAGATGTCACGGAAGAGCTCGGAGGCAGCATCCGCGACCTTCGGATGTTCGGTGAACTCCTCGGTCGTGCGGAAGTAGGCCGCCAGCCGAACCACGCCCTGGAGGCGGTCCAGACTGCCCAGCTGGGCTCGAGCGGTCGAGAGCGCATTCAGCGCGGCGATGCGCGCGGCCTGCCTCCCCTCCTCCAGCTGGAGGTTCGCGCCGAGCCTGCCGACGAAGCGAGGCACGCCGCCCTCCACCGGGACCATCCCGCTCAAGTAGACCAGGTTCCCCGAGATGCGCGCCGGCACATAGCTGCCGAGGGGCCTGGGCGGTACGGGCAGCTCGATGCCCAGGTCTCGCAACCGCTGTTCAGGGGTGCTCACGAGGACCTCACCACTTGCCCGCGTGCGCCCCGCCGTCCACGTGCAGGACCTCGCCCGAGACGAAGTTGGCGTCGCTGAGGTAGAGGACCGCCTCGGTCATCTCCTGCACCGTCCCCATGCGATTCATGGGATTCAGCGCCGAGAGGAACGGATGGTTCTCCTTAGGGTGCATCGGCGTGTCGATGGGGCCCGCGGCCACCGCGTTCACGCGAACCCCCTGGCTCGCATACTCGATGGCGAGTGCCTTCGTGGCGGCCTCCAATCCGCCCTTGAGGAGGATGGGGAGCGACGCGGGGACCCCGGCGATGGGAGTCGCGACCAGCGAGGTGCTGATGCTCACGATATGGCCAGACTTCTGGGTGACCATCTGCGCGAGCACCCGCTGGGTCAGGTGGAAGAAGCCCGCGAGGGTGGTCGAGACCAGCTTCG
>JAKEEX010000290.1 GCA_022616315.1 Myxococcaceae bacterium | reverse complement strand
GGGGCCTGCCACAGCATGGGCGGCTGCTCGCGGTACTGGGTGCAGCGCTCCTGTCACCGCTTCCCTCTGTGGTCCGTGAGCGCACGGCGTTCCTCGAGCCCACGGCCGCAGCCGCGGAAGTCCTGGTGCAGCTCGCAGGGACGCCCGTGGCGCGCGAGGGGGTCCTGCTCTTCGTGGACGGGGGGACGGTGGAGGTGACGCCGCTCTGCTCGGGCCTCAAGCTCGCGGGGCAGCTGGGTGTCCTCGCGCTGCTGCTCCTCTGCCTCTTCCGCACGACGGCCCGTCAGAAGGTGGGCGTGGTGCTGGCGGCGGTGTTCGTCGGCTTTCTCGTCAACACGGGCCGCGTGGCCTTCCTCACCCTGGTGGCGGCCCATGCGCAGGACGACTTCGTCTTCTGGGACGGCGATGGCTTGGGGTCCAACGTCTTCCCGCTCGTCGGGACGCTGCTCGCCGCCTCCGCGTGGTGGCTCCTGCTCGGTGGTGTGCGGGGCCTGCGCGCCGCCTCCGGTGGCCCTCAGCCACCGACGGTCGCGCGGTACACGACCCCTTCTCCTTCGAGCCCATAGGCGCCATCCGCCGCGCTCACGAACGCGGAGGCGCCCTTCGGCAGCGCGAGCACCTGGCCACCCGAGGCGAGACGCACCGCGCCCTCCGTGCAGAGGAGGACCTCGGGCCCACGTCGCTGCGGTTGCACGTGGGTGTTGGGATGGAGCTCGAGGCGTGAGAGGCGGAACTCCGCCGCCGGCGTCTCGTAGACGTGCTCGATGCCGTCCGTGGACGTGGCGTGCGCGGGGGTGACGGGCCCGCAGCGGAAGTCGAGCACGCGGAGGAGCTCCTTCACGTCCATGTGCTTGGGCGTGCAGCCTCCGCGCAGCACGTTGTCCGAGTTGGCCATCAGCTCCACCCCAACGCCGTGCAGGTACGCGTGGAGGTTGCCCGCGGGCAGATAGATGGCCTCCCCCGGTGCGAGGTGGAGGAGGTTGAGGAGCAGCGCACCGATGACGCCCGGGTCCCCCGGGTACAGAACGCCGAGCCGCACGGCCCAAGCGAGCTCTCCGGCGAAGCGTCCTCCACGCTTCTCACCGTCCGCCGACGCAGCCACCACCGCGTCCACGAGGGCGCCACACTGCGCGCGCGGGAGCGTCATCAGCGCTTCGAACGTCCGCGCCATCCCCGCGGCGTCCGGTGACTCCCGGAGCGGCGCCAGCAGCTGCTCGAGGGCGGGGATACCGAGCCCTCTCAGGAGCGAGAGGGTTTCCAGGGCGTCTCGGAAGCCGCACAGCGCGTCGAACGGGGTGAGCGCGCAGAGCAGCTCGGGCTTGTGGTTCGCATCCTTATAGTTGCGGTGCGGCGCGGACAGCGGCACGCCGAGCGCGTTCTCCCGGGCGAAGCCCTCCTTGGCCTGCGCGAGGCTCGGATGAGCCTGGAGCGACAGCGGGGTGTCCGCCGCGAGCACCTTCAGGAGGAAGGGGAGTCCCTGCCCGAAGCGGTGCGCCACCTCGCTGCCGAGCTCCCG
>JAKEEX010000028.1 GCA_022616315.1 Myxococcaceae bacterium | reverse complement strand
GGCGCGTACCTCAAGGCCAAGGCCGAGGCGGAGCGGCTGGTGCGCGAGAGCGGCCTCGCCTGGACCATCGTCCGCCCGCCCGCGTTCGAGGGTGAGTACCATCAGCCCATCCCCGGGCTCCGCCTCCTCGCGCGGCTTCCAGGACTGCGTGCGCTGAAGCCCATCCGGCTGACGGAGCTCGCCGCGGTGCTCCTCCGCGTCGCCGAGCAGCGCGCGCCACTCGGCGAGGTGCTCGAGGGCGAGCGACTGTGGCAGGAAGTGCGCTCCTCCCTCGAGGCCTCACCCCATTCCACGGGCACCACCGTCACCTCCTCCGGTCTCCGCTAGGGAGCGCCGACGTCGCTGCGCGGTCGGATGCGGATAGAGTACGGCTCCGCCCGGTCCCTCGAAGGGAGAGGCCGGAGCTCGCCGTGAGGGGGCACCCCGCATGTCGCCAAGGTCCGTACTGCTGTCCATGCTCCTGCTCGCTGCACCCGGGCTCGCCCAGGAGGGCGCCAAGGCTCCACCGGAAGCCACCCGCGTGAAGCCGCCTTCTCCCGAGGCCGTCACCGCCTTCTGGGACTTCTGGTTCCGGGGCCAGGGAGGCGGTGTGGTGCTCGCCGACGCGAAGCTGTGTCTGGAGGTCGCGCGCGACGGGCAGGACCGCAACCAGTGCGCCCGCGAGCTGCCCGCAGAAGGCGTGCCCACCAACACCGTCGTCTTCGCCTGGCAGGCCTACCTCGTGCCGCAGGGAGACACCATCGACGACATCACCGTGCAGCTGTTCCACGGTGAGACGCTGCGCGAGACGCGGGACGTGAAGCTCAAGGGCGATGGCATCCGCGCACGCAACTGGACGGGCCTGCGCCTGACGCGGTCCGGGGCGTGGCGCGTGGTCATCCGGCGCGGGGACACCGTGCTCCGCTCCATGGACGTGAAGGTGCTGTGAGTCTCCGGGCGCTCCGCGCGTCGGGGCGCTCTGGCGTCGTCCTCCCCCCCGAATCGACACCATGCGCACTCCCGACGCCACGCCTGCACTCGCGGCAACCCAGGTCCGCGCCTCCCCCATGCATCGCCTCGCCCACCTCGCGGATGCGCTCGGGCGCTTCAGCGCGCGCTTCGTCCCCTCCGCCTTCGCCATCGCCGTCCTGCTGACGCTGCTCTCCTTCGTGCTCGGCATCACGTGGGGCGGTGCGACGCCGGCGCGGGTGCTGGCGGGCTGGGGCGACGGCTTCTGGGAGCTGCTCACCTTCTCCATGCAGATGGCGCTGGTGATGTTCACCGGCTACCTGCTCGCGCTCACACCCCCCGTGCGGAGGGTGCTGGAGTGGGTGGCCGCGTTCGCGAAGAGCCCACGCGGCGCGGTGGCGCTGATGGCCTTCGCCTCCATGATGTTCGCGGGCCTCAACTGGGGCCTGTCGCTCGTGGCGAGCGCCATGCTGGTGCGCTTCATCGCGAAGCGGCAGCCGGACGTGGACTACCGGCTGCTGGTGGCGTGCGCATACTTCGGCCTGGGCGCCACCTGGCACGCGGGGCTGTCGGCCTCCGCGCCGCTGCTCGTGGCCACACCAGGGCACTTCCTTCAGGGGAAGATGGGGCTCGTTCCCATCGACACCACGCTCTTCTCGCCCTTCAACATAGGGCTCGCGCTCGGCGCGGTGGTGCTGCTGACGGCGCTCGCGTGGATGCTGCACCCGGCGCCCGAGCGGACGGTGCGCGTGGACCCTGCGGCGCTCGTGGCGCTGGAGGCGCCGGCGGTCGCACCCGCCCCCGTGCCCGAGGAGAGGGGCGTGGCTGCGTGGCTGGACCACGCGCGGGTGCTGAACCTTGTCTTCGGTGGACTGGGCCTCCTGTGGCTCCTGCAGCACCTGGTGCTCGCGTCGCTGGGGCCCGAGGGACGCGCTGCGGCTGCGGCGTCGTGGGATGCGGGAGCCTACGGTGAGGTGGCCTGGGCCGGAGTGCGCGCGCTCAGGGGTGCGTGGCGCTTCCTCAACATCAACCTCGTCAACTTCCTCTTCCTGGCGCTGGCGGTGCTGTTGCACCGGAGCCCCTCGGCCCTGCTGCGCTCGAGCGAAGAGGCGGGCAGCGTCCTGCACGGCATCGTGCTGCAGTTCCCGCTGTACGCGGGCATCTACGGCATCTTCCGCTCCACCGGCCTCACGGAGCAGCTGGGCGAGCTGTTCGTCTCGCTCTCCACGCGCGACAGCTTCCCGGCCATCGTCTACCTCTACAGTGGTCTCGTGAACTACTTCGTGCCGAGCGGCGGCTCGAAGTGGGCCATCGAGGCGCCGTACCTGCTGGAGGCAGCCACGCGGCTCGGCGTGGAGCCGCGCAAGGTGGTGCTCGCCTACGCATGGGGCGACATGGCCACCGACCTCATCCAGCCCTTCTGGGCCCTGCCCCTGCTCGCGGTGGCGAAGCTCGAGTTCAAGGACATCCTCGGCTTCTTGCTGCTCGT
>JAKEEX010000289.1 GCA_022616315.1 Myxococcaceae bacterium | reverse complement strand
GCGGACCTGCTCCAGGAGCTCCATCCGGGACAGCTGGAGCAGCTTGATGGCCTGCTGCAGCTGGGGCGTCATCACCAGCTGCTGCGTCATCTTCAACGACTGCTTGAGTTCCATGGCCATCTCGGGGCTTCCCTCGGCAAGCGCCGGGGCGGGACTCCGCCGCGCGCATCAAAGACCGTGCCAACCTAGCAACGACCCTGGTCCCCTGTCGAGTCCCGCCTACACTGTAGGACGCCCTGTTGCTCTAGAATCCCGAGGAATTTTCGCCACTTGGCGAAGGCATGCCCGGAGGACAGGCGGTGTGACCTCCTGCGCACAATTCGTGCCAGGAGCCGGAAAATCGGGGGTTTGCGGGCGCAGGGGGCGTCGCGGCTCGAAGGGGGCACGGCGGGGGTGCCCGCTCCGTCAGCCCACGTCCAGGCGGAAGCGTTCGCCCAGGTAGACGGCCCGTGCGCGGGGAGAGGCGGCCACGTCCGCGGGGCGCCCCTCCTCCAGGATGCGACCCTGGGCGATGATGTAGGCCCGGTCACAGATGCGCAGGGTGTCCTGCACGTTGTGGTCCGTGATGAGCACCCCCAGGCCCCGCTCGCGCAGGGCGCTCATCTGCCGCTGCAGGTCCCCCACGTTGATGGGGTCCACGCCGGCGAAGGGCTCGTCGAAGAGGATGAAGCGGGGGCCGGGGATGAGCGAGCGGGCAATCTCCGCGCGCCGTCGCTCGCCCCCGGAGAGCGTCTCCCCGAGCGAATCCGTCACGTGGGTGAGGCCGAACTCCTCCAGCAGGGCGTCCGCGCGCCGCTCCCGCTCGAGCCGGGAGAGGCCGTTCTGCAGCTCGAGCACGGCGAGGAAGTTCTCCCGGACGGTGAGGCGCCGGAAGATGCTGGACTCCTGGGGCAGGTAGCCCAGGCCCTCGCGGGCGCGCCGGTGCATGGGCAGGCGCGTGAGGTCCTTGCCGTCCAGCGACACGCGGCCCGCGTCCGGGGCCACCATGCCCACCACCATGTTGAACGTGGTCGTCTTGCCGGCACCGTTGGGGCCGAGGAGCCCCACCACTTCGCCCTGGCGCACCTCCACGCGCACGCCGTCCACCACGGTGCGGCGGCGGTAGCGCTTCTGGAGGCCCTCGGCGAGGAGGACGGAGCTCACGGCGTCTTCTCCTTCGTGACCTGGGTGGAGGCCGGCTGGAGCACCGTCTCGGGCCGCTCCACCTCCACGGTGTCCGTGTCCAGGTGGAAGAGCACGCGCTGGCCGCGGGTGACGTTGACGGGGCCCTGGTGCAGCTCGGGCTCCCCCGTCAGCACGAGCGTGCCCGAGGCGGCCTCGAAGGTGGCGCGCTCGCCCCTGGCCCAGCGGTCGCCGTCGCGGGCCTCCACGTCTCCCACGCACTCCACGCGCTTCACCGCACCGTCGGCCTCGCCCGGCGTGTAGTGGACGGTGGCGCGCCGGCAGCGCATCTGCGTCCCACCCCGCAGGGCCGTGACGCCTCCGGAGTAGACCGCGCGTCCCTCACGGTTGGACACCTTGAGGAGGGGCGCGGTGACGCGTACGGGTGCCCCCGGCTTCTGGCTCCCCTTCGCACGCGGCGCTGCCACGAGCAGCGTCTCCGCCTGCTCCACCTCGAGCCGGTCCGTCCCCGCGTGGAAGCGCACCACGGTGCCGCGCAGCTGGTGTGGGCCCTGGCGCGCCTCTGGGTTGCCCGTCAGCTCGAGCACGCCGGTGCCGTTGTCGAAGGTGGCGCGCTCGCCGCTCGCGGTGCG
>JAKEEX010000288.1 GCA_022616315.1 Myxococcaceae bacterium | reverse complement strand
TTCGGCGCCGAGCCGAACGACACGCCCGCGCTGGCCACTGCACTCAACGCAGCGCGCGTGGTGGACGGCGTCGTCTGTCCGCAGGACGCGGACCACTTCTCGGTGACCTCCGGGGGCGGGACGTTCACCGCGCGGCTCGTCAATTACAGCTCATCTTCCGGGCTGCTCCAGCTGTGCGTTTTCCCGGGTGCTGCGGGGCCCACGTGCACAGAGGCGCTCGAGGCGCCGGTGGTGGGGGTCTCCGTCGGTGGGGGCACGGGCGTGGTGGTGCGGGTACAGGGCGCCGGGGACCAGGTCTCCAACGCCTACACGTTGGAGGTGGAAGTCCCATGAAGCGCTTCCTACTGCTCCTTCTCGTGGCCGTGCCGCTCTGGGCCTGTACGGACGGCGGTGGGAACACGCAGAACGACGGTGGCGGAACGGACGGCGGTGACGGGGGCGAGCAGCTGCCCGGCGCCGACGACGGGGGCGGTCTGCCCGATGGGGGAGGGGACGGCGGGCTCCCCGAGCTGAAGCTGACGGCCGTGCTGCCGCCGCGCGGAGTGACGGCGGGCGGCACCCAGGTGACGCTCACGGGGAGCGGCTTCCTCGCGGGCTTCGCGGAGACCGCCAGCGATGCGAACCATGCCACCAGCATCCGGTTCGGCACCAACCCGGCGCAGGACTTCCAGGTGGTGGACGACGGCATCATCGACGTGCGCGCGCCACCGGGCGTCCCCGGCACCGTGGACGTCACGCTCACCAACGGCCGCGGCACGGTGGTGTGCACGGGCTGCTTCACGTACTTCGCGGAGCTGTCGCTGCGTGGAATTGCGCCGGACCAGGGTCCCGACACGGGCGGGAACGAGGTGGTGCTCACCGGAACGGGCCTCACGTCCCAGGTGACGGTGCTCTTCGGTCCGCGGCGCAGCCCGAAGGCGACGGCGGAACCGTCCGGCAACACGCTGCGCGCGGTGGCACCCGCGGCGACGGTGGGCGAGCGCGTGGATGTCCTCGTCTACGGGCCCAACGGCATAGGCCTGCTCCGGCGCGCCTACCTGTACCAGCCGCGGCTCACCGTGGCGGACGTGTCGCCTCGCACCGAGCAGGTGGGAAACCCGGTGGAGGTGACGCTGACGGGGTCCGGGCTCGGCACGGCCACGGCCGTCAGCTTCGGGTCCGCGGTGGGCGTCCTCTCCGCCGTCTCGGACAACGCACTCACCGTCCAGGTGCCGGCGAGCGTCGTGCCCGGAGCCGTGGACATCACGGTGACGGGGCCGGGGCAGGAGTGGAGGGTGCTGCGCGGCTTCACCTGGTGGGAAGCGGCCGGAGGGCCGGCCCTCTTTGCGGCGTACCCGCGCCTGCTGCCTCCCGGCGGCGGGCCCGTGACGCTCACCGGGCAGGGGCTCGCGGCGGCGACGGCGGTTCGCATCGGCGGCGTGCCGATTCCCATCGCCGCGCGGGCACAGGACGCCATCGACGTGAACGTGCCTCCCGACGCCACGTTCACGTCGAGCGTCCTCGAAGCCCAGGTGGACGTCCCTGGACAGACGCTCGTGCTCCCCGCCGCCGTCACGTTCCGCGTGGCGCTCCAGCCGCCGCCCATGACGCCTACGGACGGACCCCACGCCGGCGGCACCCCGGCAGCGCTCACCGGCACGCACCTACCGCAAGACGCGCGTGTCCTCATGGGCGTCGTGGACGCCACGGCCGTGGACGTCTTGCCGGATACGAAAGGCACGCAGGCCACCTTCCTCACGCCCCTGGGCTCCTCCGGCTCGGGCGTGCAGGACGTCTGGGTGCGCAGCGCGGCGGACCCGGAGAACGAGGCGGTGCTCCCGGACGCCTTCACCTACGCACTCGCCCCGGCGTCCATCGGCCGCGTGCAGCCGGACCGCGGCGCCATCCCCGGCGGCACGCTCGTGACGGTGCTGGGGGACGGCTTCGGCGCGGAGGGCATGGTGGTGGACTTCGGCCAGTGGCGCGCCAAGGACGTGAAGGTGCTCGACGTCCACACGCTCACCTGCCGCATCCCGAAGGCCGAGGTGGGCACGGTGGACGTGGCGGTGCAGCGCCGGGACACCGACGGCACGCGCACCGGCGGCACGTTGCCCGGGGGCTTCTCCTTCTTCGACCCGCGTAACCTCTCCGGTGGCCTCTCCGGCGGTCCGCTCTCCGGCACCTTCAACGTCACCGTGCTGGACGGCACCCAGGAGCGCTACGGGACGCCCATCGACCTCGCGGGGGTGATGCTCGGCACGGACCCGACGACGCCCTTCCAGGGGCTGACGGACTTCCGCGGGCAGCTCACGTTCTCGGACCCCGCGCTCGTGAAGGCGCAGACGGTGACGGTGTGGAAGGACGGCTACCAGAGCGTCACCGTCACGAGCGTCAACGCGCAGAACCTCACGGTGCTGGTGACGCCCACCGGTGGTTCCGGCAACCCGTCGGACCCACCGCCCCCGCCGCCTGCGTCCATCATCATGGGCAAGGTGACGGGCTTCAAGGCGCCGCGCCCGCTGCTCGCGACCGAGCGGCTCCAGGCGCGCGTCTTCGTGGCGCAGCAGAGTCTCTTCCAGGGTCCGCCGTTCGCCGTGCCGAGCATGCGTCAGGGTGAGACCTGGGTCCTCAGCGAGGAGGGGCAGGAGTACCTGGTGGCCTCGGGGGCGGGAACCAAGGCGGTCTACGCCATCCTCGGCATCGTCGACTCCGCGGCGCAGACGTTCTCGCCCCACCTGATGGGCGTGCGCCGGGGCGTCCCCGCGCAGGCGGACATTCCCGCGCGCGGGCAGGACATCGTCCTGGACACGCACCTGGACGTCGTTACGCCCATGCTGCTCCAGGGCCCGCTCCTGGCACCCGGCGGTGGAACGGCAGCGAGCGAGCTGTACGCGTGGCTGGACGTGGGCTCCGAGGGCTTCATTCCTCACCCGCTCAACTGGGGCGCGGGCACGACGACGAACTCCTCCGTGGTGACCGCGGGGACGACGGTGGACTTCCCGCGCTTCCCGCTGCTCGACGCGGCCAACTTCATCTTCATGGGCGTGGGGTTCAGCGGGAGCAACTTCAGCGTCACCTTCCGTCGTCAGCACGGCGCGCTCGCGGACGGGGTGGACATGCCGCCCATGCTGCAGGTGCCCACCTTCCTGGAGCCCACGGCGACCGCGGGACTCTCGGCGGGCCTCATCCGCTGGAGCACGCCGCCCGGTCCCACGCCGGACATCCACCAGGTAGACATCCTGCTGCCCACGCTCACGGGGGCCGTCTCTCTGTGGAGCTTCGTCCTGCCGGGGAACGAGACGCAGGTGAGCCTGCCGGCGCACGTGGTGAACAAGCTCCGCGTGGACGCGGAGGGGGCCACGCTCTTCGTGTCCATCATGTCCAGCCGCTCGCCGCGCTTCCGCTACGACCAGTGGAGCTACACCGAGACGCTCTCGCCCTATTCGTGGACGAGCTTCGTCCAGGCCATGTCGGAGGGCTTCATCCCATGACACGCTTCGCTCGGGTGTTCGCGGTGCTCGCGGCGGTGCTGAGCATGGCGGGGTGCAAGGACCCGACGCCCACGACCGAGCTCGCCTGCACGGTGGACGACGACTGCGCGAAGTCACTCCAGGTCGGCACCGCGGCGGACCACCGCTGCGAGGGCAGCACGGGCGTGTGCTACTGCCGCACCGACACGGCCTGCGGGCCCCGCGAGTTCTGCAACACGGTGGGCTTCTGCCAGGACCGCGTCGGCTGCGCGCGCAACAGCGACTGCCTGGGCTCGGGTCTCTTCTGCGACACCGGCACCGGCACCTGCCTCAGCGAGGGCCGCTGCACGCACGACCTCCACTGCCGCATCGGCCAGGTGTGTGACACGGCCAGGCGCCTGTGCGCGGAGGGGTGCCGCTCCGGGGGTGACTGCAACGACACGTCCTGCCGCTGCGACGGCGGGCCGTGCAACTGCACCGGCACCACCGAGGCGGAGCGCGCGGCCTGCGAGATCGGCGTGTGCGACCCGGCCTTCTGCGAGAGCGAGGCGTACTGCCGCTACGGCGAGAAGTGCGGGGTGGTGGGCGACGGCGGCCTGGACCAGCAGCAGTGCTTCAACGACTACGACCCCGAGCGGCGGCCGTACTGCAATCAGTGCACG
>JAKEEX010000287.1 GCA_022616315.1 Myxococcaceae bacterium | reverse complement strand
GAGACCATCTCCGCCATCCGCAAGAACGTGCTCGCAAAGTGCTACGGTGGCGACATCAGCCGCAAGCGCAAGCTCCTCGAGAAGCAGAAGGAGGGGAAGAAGCGCATGAAACAGGTGGGCAGCGTGGAGATCCCGCAGGAGGCCTTCCTGGCGGTCCTCAAGACGGAGTCCTGACGTGACGGCCACAGCGAACCTCAACGGGACCACTCTGGCCCAGCGCGTGTCCGCTCGGCGGGGGGCGCACGAGACGCGCCGGAGCCGGGCGCTCTACTGGCGGGACATGCTTAGCTCGCTGTGGGCGCCGGTGACGGTGTTCGGCCTGGCGTTCGTGCCGTACATCGTCCTCATCGAGTTCGTTCCGGCGAGCGCCGCCTGGGCCCAGCCCGCGCTGAAGGCCGTTGGGCTCGCGATGCTGGCGTGGTTCTTCGCGCTCGTGGTGCTGCGGCGCGTGCTCCCCGGGCAGGAGCGTCTTCGCCGGCTGCGCCGCGAGTCGCGCGAGCTCCTGGGCGAGGTGGACCGGCGCCTTCGCCGGCGGGGCGGCGTGCTGCGGGAGGACGTGCTGCGGCGGCTGGAGGAGCAGGCCGCGCGGCTCGACGCCGCGCTGGTGAGTGGACAGGTGAAGCCGCTCGAGGACGAGCTGCGCGCGATGGGGGAGCTCGCGGAGAAGGACCTCCCGGGGTTCCGGCGCGGCACGACGGCGGACTTCGTCGGGGGCTTCGCGAAGGCGCTGTTCATCGCGCTGGCCATCCGCACGGTGCTCATCGAGCCCTACCGCATCCCCTCGGGCTCCATGCTCCCCACGCTCTTCATCGGGGACCAGGTCTTCATCAACAAGTTCATCTACGGGGTGCGAATCCCCTTCCTGAACAAGGTGCCGTTCGTCCTGGTGCGCGAGCCTGCGCGCGGGGACGTCGTCGTGTTCGAGAACCCCGTGACCGGCGAGGACTTCATCAAGCGCGTCATCGGCGTGCCCGGTGACAACGTGGAGCTGAAGCGTGGCGTGACGTACGTCAACGGCCAGCCGGTGCAGCGCGCGCTGATGGATCGCGAATACGAGGTGATGAACCGGGACCAGGGCTCGGACGAGTGGTACCCCCAGGACGCCGTGGCATTCGAGGAGACGCTGGGGAAGCACACCTTCGTGAGCCTGCAGAGCTCCCCGGAGGCGCGCTGCGCGGAGGAGGGGCCCTGGGTGGTGCCCACCGGGAGCGTGTTCGTCATGGGGGACAACCGGGACAACAGCTCGGACAGCCGCTACGGGCTCGGGCGCGGGTACCCCTCGTGCAACAACCCCGGCCAGGTGGCGTTCGTGCCCTTCGGGAACATCAAGGGCAAGGCCATGGTCATCTGGCTCTCCCTCGGCCACGGCGGGGTGCTCAGCGGCCCCTTCGAGAGCGGGCTGCGGACGGACCGGCTGTTTCTGCCGGTGCGGTAGTCGTCCGGGTGCGTGGACCGGGTGTCCCCCCTTTCCGTTTGACGGCCCCGGGCCGGGCACTGTAGTGGGCCACACGCTTCCATGGGCAATCTCCTGAGCATCGCGGGCTGGGACCGGGCTGCGCTGGAGGCGTTCTTCCCCCGCGCCGACGCGCACCTCGCCCTCCTCGGCAACCCTTCGCGGCCCACGCCCCTGGCCGGCCGCTGGGTGGCCAGCCTCTTCTTCGAGGACTCCACCCGGACGCGCGTCTCGTTCGAGGCGGCCGCGACGTCGCTCGGGCTCCACGTGATGAACTGGAGCGCGAAGGGCTCGAGCGTGTCCAAGGGCGAGACCCTCCTGGACACGGCCCGGAACGTGGACGCCATGGGGCCCGCCGCCATCATCATGCGCCACCCCAGCAGCGGCGCGGCGGACCTCGTCGCGAGGCACGTGCGCTGCGCGGTCCTCAACGCGGGGGACGGCACGCACGAGCACCCGAGCCAGGCGCTCCTGGACTGCTTCACGCTGTGGAAGCGGTGGGGTGGCTTCGCCGGCCGGCGGGTGGCCATCGTGGGGGACGTGCTCCACAGCCGCGTGGCGCGCTCCAACACGCTCGCGCTGCGCGCGCTCGGCGCGGAGGTGGTGCTGGTGGCGCCGCCCACGATGATGCCCGCGGGCGTGGAGGCGCTGGGCGCCTCCGCCACGCACGACCTGGACGCGGTGCTCCCCACCGTGGACGCGGTGATGACGCTCCGGGTCCAGCTGGAGCGCCAGCAGCACGCGTTCTTCCCTTCGCCTCGGGAGTTCTCCCGGCGCTTCTGTCTCACCGAGGCCCGCGCCGCGCGCCTCAAGGCGGAGGCGGTGGTGCTGCACCCGGGCCCCATGAACCGCGGCGTGGAGATCGCCTCGGCCGTCGCGGACGGACCGCGCAGCGTGGTGATGGAACAGGTGACGCACGGGGTGGCGGTGCGCCGCGCCCTTCTGGAGATGCTTCTGTGAGCCCGCCCCTGCTCATCCGTGGTGGACGCGTCATCGACCCTGCCAATGGCATGGACGCAAGGGCCGACGTGCTCCTGCGCGACGGGAAGGTGGCCGCCGTGGGGCCGGACCTCCGCGCGGACGGCGCGCGCGTCGTGGATGCCACGGGCCAGTGGGTGGTGCCGGGCTTCATCGACCTGCACGTGCACCTGCGCGAGCCGGGCGAGGAGGGCAAGGAGACGGTCCTCACGGGGGCCCGCGCAGCGGTGGCAGGCGGGTTCACCGCGGTGGTGGCCATGCCCAACACCCGGCCGGTGAACGACACCACCCTCGTCACGGAGCTGGTGCTGTCCCGCGCGCGTGCCGCGGACCTCTGCCGCGTCTACCCTGCCGGCGCCATCACGCGCGGTCTCAAGGGTGAAGAGCTCACGGACCACGGCGACCTGATGGCAGCCGGGTGTGTGTGCATCACGGACGACGGGCGTCCCATCATGAGCGCGAGCCTGATGCGACGCGCGCTCCAGTGGGCCCAGCAGTTCGACGTCCCGGTGATGGTGCACGAGGAGGACCTCACCCTCTCCGCGGGCGGAGCGATGACGGCGGGCGAGGTGGGCACGCGGCTCGGCCACCTGCCCATCCCCCCCTCGGCCGAGGTGGCCATGGTCGCCCGCGACGTCGTCCTCCTCGAGGAGGTGGGGGGCCGGCTGCACATCGCCCACCTGTCGTGCGAGGGGAGTGTGCGTCTGGTGCGGGAGGCGAAGAGGCGCGGGCTCCGCATCACCGCCGAGGCGGCGCCGCACCACTTCCGCCTGGACCACGCGGCGGTGGAGGAGCACGGAACCCACGCGAAGATGAATCCGCCCCTCCGACTGCCCTCCGACGTCCGGGCCGTCCAGGAGGCGCTCGCCGACGGGACGGTGGACGCCATCGCGACGGACCACGCCCCCCACGGCCCGGCGGACAAGCTCGTCGAGTTCGACAAGGCGATGAACGGCATCATCGGGCTGGAGACGGCGCTCCCGCTCACCCTGGAGCTGGTCCACGCCGGGAAGCTTTCCGTCTCACGGGCGGTTGAGCTCCTTACGGCGGGGCCTGCCCGCGTCTTCGGTCTGCCTGGTGGGCAGCTGGGCGTGGGAGCCCCGGCGGATGTCACGCTCGTCGACCCCGAGGCCCGCTGGACCGTGGACGCAACCCGCTTCTTCTCGAGGAGCCGCAACACCCCCTTCCACGGCCGTTCCGTGCAGGGGCGGGTGACGCACACCGTGGTGGGCGGGCACATCAAGTACCGCAACGGAGAGGTCGGAGGTTCCCTGTGAAGCGCGCACTGTTGGCCCTGGCAGACGGCACCGTCTTCGAGGGGAAGGCCTTCGGCGCCGAGGGCGAGACGCTGGGCGAGGCGGTCTTCAACACCTCCATGTTCGGCTACCAGGAGATCCTGACCGACCCCTCGTACGTCGGGCAGATCGTCACCATGGCCTACACGGAGATGGGGAACGTCGGGGCCAATCTCCAGGACGAGGAGTCCCTCAAGCCCCACGCGGTGGGCATGGTGGTGCGCCAGGTGAGCGAGGAGCCCTCCAGCTGGCGCGCCTCCGAGTCCCTGGGCGCCTACCTCAAGCGTCACGGCGTCGCGGGCATCACCGGCCTGGACACGCGCCGGCTCGTGCGCCACCTCCGGACCCACGGCGCGCAGATGGGCGTCATCTCGTCGGACGGCGCGAGCGCGAAGGCGCTGGTGGAGCGTGCGCGCACGGCCCCGGGCATGGAGGGGATGGACCTGGCCACGGGCATCTCCACGAAGCAGGCGTACACGTTCACCACACCCACGCCCCACGTCCTCGGCCCCGTCCCCGCGCCGCCGAAGCACCGCTTCGACGTCGTGGCATACGACTACGGGCTCAAGCGCTCCATGCTCCACTTCCTCGTGGACGAGGGGTGCCGCGTGACGGTGGTCCCCGCCCACACGCCGGCCTCGGAGGTGCTCGCGCTGAAGCCGGGCGGCATCTTCCTGGCGAACGGCCCGGGGGATCCGGCGGCGGTGAACGGAGCGGACCGCGCGGTGGCGGAGCTCCTCGGCAAGGTGCCCATCTTCGGCATCTGCCTGGGACACCAGATCCTCGCGCTCGCGCTCGGCGGCAAGACCTACAAGATGAAGTTCGGCCACCGCGGCACGAACCAGCCGGTGAAGGACCTCACGACGGGGAAGGTGGAGATCACCGCCCAGAACCACGGCTTCGCGGTGGACGCGAAGAGCCTCGAGGGCCGGGCGCAGGTGACGCACCTCAACCTCAACGACGACACCGTCGAGGGGCTCGCAATCCCCGACGCGCGGGCCTTCAGCGTTCAGTACCACCCCGAGTCCTCCCCGGGACCGCACGACGCGCGCTACCTCTTCGCCCGCTTCGCCGCCCTCATGGCAGGCGGATGACGGCCCCGAGGCACTCCTCCCTTCAGGCCATGGATATCCAGAGTCTCAGCTACCAGCCGTACCTCGAAGAGCTCACCGCCTTCGCCAGCGCCGAGGCGCGGCGCGAGGACCTGCTCGCCGCCAAGGCCGAGTACTTCCGGCTGACGGGCGAGGTGTTCGAGGACGACACGGCCTTCGAGAAGCGGATGGCGAGCTTCCTCGACTACTACCTGTTCGATCGCGCCGCGGCGACGTCCGGACAGACGCCGGCGATGGAGCTCTTCCACGAGAAGCAGGCGCTGGCGTCGCCGGAGCTCGCGGCCGCCTTCCGCAGCTTCACGGAGACCGTGCACGGGCTCTTCGAGGTGCGGAAGCTCGGGAAGGGGATGGTCCGGTTGCGCGAGCTGTTCAGCGGCAAGGACTACGACGTCACCGAGCGCCGGCAGATCGCGGGACTGGAGAAGGGGGACATCTTCGAGGCGCGCCTCATCCCCTTCAACGGACACCTGCTCTTCTCCCAGGCCTTCGTCTTCCACCCGCGCGAGGCGTGCAAGGCGATCCGCGCCGAGGTGAAGCGGCGCAAGAAGCGTGAGCCCGAGCGTCCCGCGGTCGAGCTCACGTGGGACTGCGCCCGCCGCGCGCTCAAGGTGGACCGCTACCGCCAGATTCCCGTCGAGCGGCTGTACGACTTCACGCAG
>JAKEEX010000286.1 GCA_022616315.1 Myxococcaceae bacterium | reverse complement strand
GTCTCGATGATTCGCCGTGGGTACCTTGGCGCTCTTGGCGTCCTTGGCGGTTCAAGCCACCCAGTCCGTGTTCACGGCCGACCCGCGCCGCATCCATCCGGAAGCCCGTTCTCAGGCCGCAGATTTCCTCGACAGGTCCGCCATCAGCGGCGTAACCACCCAGATGACGCCGCACGACCGGCTGTTCCGCAGTGTCTTCGCTCAGCCCGACCAGGCCGCACCGCAGCTTCGCTACGCACTGCCCGCGGTGCTCGCCCGGCGTCTGCAGTGGCCGACGCTCAGCCCGGAAAACGCCACCTGGGTCGACGCCCAGCTGCGCGAACGGGTGGCCGACCTGCTGTTCTCAGTGCGCACGGCGCGGTCGACGGCGCACGTGCGGCTGCTGTTCGAGCACCAGAGCACGTCTCCACCGGATCTGCCGCTGAGGCTCCTGGGGTACTCGGTCCGCGGCTGGGAGGCACAGCACGCCGAGAGAACACCGCTCTCGCCGTTGATCCCGGTGGTGGTGTTCAACGGAGCGTCGTGGACTGCTCCGCGGAGGTTCGGGGCGATGCTCGCGGGGTCGCGACGGATCCTCCGGAGCAGCCGGCCGTACGTGCCGGACACGAGCTACGTCCTCGTGGACCTGAACCAGGTGGACCCGCGCGGGATGCACCTCCGCGGCCAGGGAGAGGTGGCGCTGCTGTTGTTGAAGCACGCCCGCGACGGGGAGTTGTGGGAGCGCTTCGCGTCGCTGGACGGGGTGCGGCGGGCGGTGGAAGAATCGGGGCTCGCGGCGTTGGAGCAGCTGGTACGCTACGTGGGGTTCATCGAGCGCGAGGGTCCCCCGCCGGGGACGCTCGCGCAGCTGGAGCGCCGTGTTGGGAGGGACGTGATGTCGGAAGTGAAGTCGTGGGGAGAGCAGCTCCTCGAGCAGGGCCTCGAGCGGGGTCGCGAGCAGGGCCTCCAGCGCGAGCGAGCGCTTGTCGAGCGTTTGCTCGCTTCCCGTTTCGGCCCGCTGCCCGACGAAGCGCGCGCCCGCCTCGCAGCTGCAGATGCCGACACGCTCGAAGCGTGGGCCGAGCGGATCCTCGTCGCCCCGTCTCTCGACGACGTCTT
>JAKEEX010000285.1 GCA_022616315.1 Myxococcaceae bacterium | reverse complement strand
GCTCGCTGCAATCATGTCGGTTTAGTGATGCCGTGTAGTCCTGAATGAAGGACCTGTGCAGGCAGCCGCTCTGCTCGTCTGGGAGGGGCTGCCGGCGGCTGGGGCGGGGGCGCTGGAACCGTTCATCGGCTCGGTGCGGGGTGAGGGGTTGGCGCAGAACCTTCACCTTCCGCCCCACCCCCTTCCTCCCAGGGGCTCAGGCGGCCTCACCCGGCCCAGGGTTTTGCTCCAGAGCCCAGGCCCGGGTGAGGGTCCTCCGGGGCATGTGCAGGGCCTGGGCGATGTCCCGCCAGGACTTCCCCTGGGCCTTCAGGGCCGCCACGGCCTGGAGGTCCACATCCCGCCGGGGCCGGCCGATGGCTCTGAGCGGGCGCGCGCTTTTTGATGGGGGTCGAAGCGCGCTCCTTGATGGATTTCCCGTTTCCGCTTCCCGCGGGTCCTAAACCACCGCTCACGATTCTCGATCGCGGCTGGTGAGCAGGCGGGCGTGAGTTGAATGGGAAGAAGAGGCAGGGGCACTCCCCGTTCGGCTCTGTGTGCGCAGAAAACCAGAATTCGAGGAGGCCCTGCCCCAGGGCAAGCGTAGGCTTCGTCTGTCGCGGCTGCAGCGCCGCTCCCTCATCCGCTGGGGCGAGAGGACTGGCTGCCCGCTCACCCTGCGGCGATGCATGGCCGTTGTCGCCGTCTCCCGTGGGGAGACATGCAGTGCCGCAGCGCGTGCGCTCTCGTGCGCCACGTCCACTGTCGTCTCCGCGGTGCGTCGCTACCTGGAGGGCGGGCGCAAGGCCCTGAGGGACAGGCGCGCGGACAACGGGGACGCCAAGGTGGACGCGCACTTCCTCGCGACGCTGACACGCGTGCTGGAGGGCACGCCCGAGGACTCTGGCTGGTGCCGCCCAACGTGGACACGCGAGTTGCTCGCGCTGGAGATGGTGCGCCGGGGCCACGCGCGCGTGTCTGTGGCCACGATGGGCCGTGTCCTTCCGGCAAGCGTGCGTGATGATGCGATC